>QHTP01000238.1 GCA_003220855.1 Gemmatimonadota bacterium | reverse complement strand
TTCAAGTTTGAGGCCCGGCCGCGTTCCGGCGCCCAGACACGCTGCTACCGATCACCCGCACAATGGGTTAGCGATGGTGCCCCTGGCTCGCGCGCGCCGCGCTACGACGTCGCCTGCGTTGCGCTCGCGCGGCAGAGCCGCCGCGCCGCGGCCGCGCCCGGCGGCGCGGTTGAGGCGCGGCACGGCCCACGCACCACGGCCCCGTGTTTGCAGATAGCATCGGTGCCCGAACGAGTCATCTCGACGCGCTGTTCGCGGGGAGCGCTGCATGAGCGAGCGGATGCCACAAGGCGGATTGCCGCTGGTCCTACTCGGCGGCAACGGCCAGGAAGCCACCCGATGGCTGAGGAGCCTGCTGGAAGGCGGCGGTTATGCCGTGCTCCAGGAGCGCTCGGCTCAGCATGTGCTCGAACGCGCGCGCAGCACGGAGCCGGACCTCATTATCGTGGACGCCGAGCTCCCCGACATGCCCGGCGCCGACGTGTGTCGCACGCTCCGCACGGACCCGCGGGTCTCGAGCAGCACGCCGATTCTCCTCGCCGTGCGTGAACCCGCCAGCCGGGCCCAGCGGCTCGCCGCGCTCCGTGCCGGCGCGTGGGAATGCATCACGCCGCCGCACGACGCCGACGAGATCCTGCTCAAACTCGGCGCCTACGTGCGCGCCAAGCTCGATGCCGATCGCGCGCGGGCCGAGGGGCTGCTCGATTCCGTCACGGGGCTCTACAACCGACAGGGACTCGCCCGCCGCGCGCGGGAGCTCGGGTCGCAGGCGTTCCGCGAGCACGCGCCGCTGGCCTGCGTCGTGCTCGCCGTGGACCTCGAGCCACACGAGCTTGCCCACGGTCAAGCGGGGAGCGGTATTGTCGGGCGGTGCGTGCAGGCGCTGAAGACCGCGGCTCGGTACGCCGGCGTCGACCGGCTCCGCAGCCTCGCCGTCGCCCCGGGTGCGCTGCGGCTACGAGGCCGTCGCGAACGTGGGCTACGCGCCGATCGAGCCGGTCGATTTGCTGGTCCGGGCCGCCGCTGCCGTCCGCACCGGTAAGACCGACTCGGGCAGCTGGCTGCGGCGCTTCGACGAAGGGATCGGTACCTCCGCTCCTTAGACGGGCACCCGCGGCGACCCGCTGTTCTCGTCCATCGCTTCGTACCCCGGCAGATAATAGGAATAGTACCGGTAGGCTCCGCCCGCGGGCACGTCGTTGAGCACCGCTCCGAGCATGCGCACCGGCAGCCGCTGCAGCACCTCTAGTTTGGCCGCGGCAACGTCGCGGTGGCTGTAGCCGGTGCGCAGGACCAGGGCAAGGGTTCCGGTCAGGGTGCTGAGGATGAGGGGATCCACTCCCGCCGCGAGCGGCGGACTGTCGATCAGTACCACGTCATAGCCACCGCGCAGTCCGTTGACGAGCGACGTCATCGCCGGCGAGCCGAGTAGCTCGGGCGCGTTGTACGCGCGCGTCCCGCAACCGATCAGCGAGAGCGCCGGGAACTGGGTCGCTTGCACGATGGCGTCCAGCTGCGCTTCGCCGCGCAGGAAGTCGCTCAAGCCGGGCCGGCGGCGCACGCTCAGCCGGCGGTGCAGCACGCCACGCCGGATGTCCGCGTCGATCAGCAACGTACGGTGCCCGCCGTCGGCGAAAGTGTGCGCCAGGTTCGCCGAGATGAATGACTTGCCGTCCCCGGCCCCCGGACTGGTGATCGTCACCAGCAGGGGGGCCCGGCCGCCGTGGGCGTATACGAGATTCAGGCATACGCCGCGCAACGCCTCCACGACCTCGTTCACGTCGTCGGGGACCCGGGCGCCGTTGCCCCGGCCACCGCGCGGCAGGTTGCGGAGATGCGGCACGGCACCAAGGATCGGGATCCCCAGTCCGCGTGAGACCTGGTCGGGATAGCGGACCTTGGGGTCGATCCGGTCGAGCACGACGGCCCCGCACAGCCCCAACGCCAGGCTGGCGGCGAACCCCAGGAAAACCACGCGGGGCGCCGTGTTCCGCACCGGGTCCTGCGGCACGACCGCGTGATCGAGGATGCGGGCGTCCGGTACGGCGCTCTCCTCGGCCAGGCGCGCCTCGTCGTAGTTCTTTTGCAGGCTCGTGAACAGATTCTCCGCGAGCGTCACCTGGCGCTGCAACCGGGCCTCGTCGATGGCACGCGGCGGCACGGCCTGTATGCTCCGTGCGTCCGCCGTCACGCGGCGCCCCAGCTCGGCTTCCCGTCCCGAGAGCTCGGCCATGAGCTGACGCGCCAGCGTCGGGATCGTTTGCCGCTCGAGCGTGGCGACTTCACTCAGCCGCCGCTGCACCAGGGGATATTCGTCGGAATACTTGTAGCGTAGCGCCCGCAGCTCCGCCTGCTTGGTCGTCAGCTCGTCGAGCGCCTGCTTCAACTGCACGTTCTGCTGCACCGACCCGACGATCGCCAGCGCTTCCGGCGACACGCCGGAGTCGCCCGCCTGCTTGAGCACGCGCTCGAGCGCGTCTCGGTCCTGCTGCACCTGCTGGCGATCGACCTGCATGCGGAAGAAACTCGCGAACGCCGGATCGTCGGCGCTGGCGCCCGACGCCGTGGGGACGCCGCCGGCTGCGCGCGCCCCACCGGCCGCCGTGGACGGAAGCGTGATCGTCTTCACCTGAAACCGCTCCAGCGCTTGTTCGGCGTCGAGCAGGTTCTGGTGCGCGGCCGCCAGCTGCTGGTCCAGAATCTTCGTCAGCTCGGTCAGTTTCTGCCGCCGCAGATCCGCCGCGACCTGTACAAACCGCTCGGCGATCCCGTTGATCGTGGAGGTGATGCGCGCGGCGTCCGCGCCCTTCAGGTGCATCCGCAGGAAGTTGCCCGCGGGATCCGTCGCCACCTCGAGCTCGTCGCTCAGCGCCCGCGCCGAGTCGCGCACCGTCGCCACGGAGAACTCGATGGTGCGGCCGGCGGGGACCGTGCCGGCGGGCGGTGCCCAGGTAAAGCCCAACCGGGCGCCGATGGAATCGCCCACGGCACCGTGCTCCACCTCGACCCCCTTGTCCGTCGACAACGTAAAGGTCCGTGCGCTTCCATCCAGCGCGAGCCGATACACCCCTGGTCGATACTGCTCCGCCACGCGGAACGTCTCGAACAGCGGCGCATCCTCGCGCGCCTTGGGCGTCAGGAACAGGCGCTGGTCGCGCACTACCTGGTCGAGCACGCGGTACGACTTGAGCAGATCGAGCCACGCCTCAGGCTCGAGCGGCTGCCCCGCGCGAATCGGGCCGCGATCCTGCCCGCCGCGCTGATCGGGCTGGTCGATCCACAGCGTCGCCTGCACCATGTATTGCGGCTTGATGAAGCGGGTCGCCGCCAGGCCGCCGACCGTGCCCACGATGGTCACCACCGCAATCAGCCATTTGAAGCGCGCCACGGCGCTCAACACGCGGCGCCAGTCGACGCCGGTCTCCGGTTGGGCGAATCCCTGGCCGAATCCCATGTCGGCGCCCATGGGTGGGGGGGCCGCTGGGGCCACGGCCGGGACCGTCGAGCCGGAGTGAAACGGGAGCGGACTGGTGCTCATCGGAACGCGTACCTCCACTGTGTTGGCGGGGCTGCGCCCGGTGGGCGCGGCGTCGCGCCTCCCTGTGGCAAGTCCGATACCGCGCGGCACGCCGCCCACACCATCCCCATGCCGCAAATCGGTGCACCGCATCCCCTGGCCGGATGCACCTTGGTGCGAGTCCGGCTCTCCGCGGGGACGGCCGACGGGCCGATTTCGTTGTCGCGGTGCGGAGAATCCGTGCCGCTGCACCCTCGCGACAGGTTGGCCCGAACCCTGCGTAGGGGGGGGTCAACCGGAAATCGAGGACGACTCCGATGTCCATACCGCTTGCTCAGGACGGCGTGAGCCCCTCCGTCGAGGGACGGGAGCCGTCGGCCATGCTCGCCATCGGGCCGGAGGCGAAGGCTCGCGTGCGGATTCTGGTGGTCGATGACGAACACACGCTGCGAGAGAGCTGCGCGGCGGTTCTGCGCCACGAAGGGTACGACGTGACCGTCTGCAGCCGGGGGCAGGAAGCCCTCGACCTGCTGAAGCGCCGCGCATTCGACCTCGTGATCGTAGACCTGTACATGTCGCAGGTCGATGGTCTCACCCTGTTGCGCACCGCGCTGGGGACCAATCACGACACGATGGTCATCGTGATGACGGGCAATCCCAGCGTCGAGTCGAGCGTCGAGGCGCTGCGCCAGGGGGCGTTCGACTACTTACCCAAGCCCTTTTCCGCTTCGCACCTGCAGGTGCTGATCGGGCGAGCGGTTCACACCCTGTTGGTTGCGCGCGAGACGCGCGAACAGCGGGATACGCTGGATCAGCTGCAGGTCCATTCGGACAAGATCACGCTGCTCGGCACCGCGCCGTCGTTCCGGCGGGCGATCGAACTGGCCCGCAAGGTGGCGCCGACCGACGCGTCCGTGTTCATCACGGGAGAGAGCGGCAGCGGCAAGGAAATGATCGCGCAGTTCATCCATCACCACAGCCGTCGCTCCAGCCGGCCGTTCATCGCCGTGAACTGCGCCGCCCTGCCCGAGGGCCTGCTCGAGTCCGAGATGTTCGGCCATCGCAAGGGCGCGTTCACGGGCGCGGTGCGCGACAAACCCGGCCTGCTCGAAGCCGCCAACGGTGGCACGTTGTTCCTCGACGAGCTGATCGAGATGCCGAAGCCGATCCAGGCGAAGCTGCTGCGGGTGATCCAGGACGGCGTCGTGCGGCGCGTGGGCAGCGAGACGACGGACGCCGTCGTGAACGTGCGCTTCATGGCCGCGACCAATGGCGACCCCGAAGCGGCCGTTGAGGCGAACGAGATGCGGGAAGACCTCTACTACCGCCTGAAGGTCGTCCCGATTCACGTCCCGGCGCTGCGCGAGCGCCCCGAGGACATCCCCCTGCTCGCCGACTACTTCCTGTCGACGTACTGGGTGCGGCACCGCCGGAAGGGCGCACCGTTCCCGCGCCTCACGGACGCGGCGCTGCGCACGCTGTGCGGCCATTCGTGGCGGGGTAACGTGCGCGAGCTGCAGAACGTGATCGAGCATGTGGCCGTCGTTGTCGAGCCGGGCGCGGAGATCCGCCCCGAGGACCTGCAGCTCACCGGTGAGTCGACGCCGGCGGCGGGCTCGAATCCGGCTTCGCTCATCTCGACGTTGCTCGAAGAGAGCTATCACGCCGCCCGCGATCGCGTGATCGCCCAGTTCGAGCGCCAGTATCTCACCTGGCTGGTCAACCGGGCGAGCGGCAACATGTCCAAGGCGGCGCGCATCGCCGGAGTCGATCGGACCACGCTGTACCGGCTCATGGAGCGTCACGGCCTGCAGCGTAGTCCGACGGCGGGCTGGGTGGTCGAGCGTGAGCCCGACTCGGCCGCGGAGTCCTCGGAGCTGGCAGAGCCGATGGACGCCGTGACCGCCGATGCGACCGCCCACAAGGCGACCGCATGAGAACGAATACCGCCGAGCGGCTCGATTGGCCCACCGTGGCGACCGCGATCGCGGAGGTCACGGACCGCTTACCCGAGCCCGAGCCGACGTCCGAGCCCGAGCCGCCCGATCTCGCGGCGTGTTTGTCGGGCCCGCACGGGCTGGATCTCGTGGTGGAGCTGGCGCATGACCTGCGCTCACCCCTCACGTCGGTGCTGTTTCTGGCGGAAGCGTTGCAACAGGGTCAGGGCGGACCGGTCACGCCGGAGCAGACCAGGCAGCTGGGGCTGATCTACAGTGCCGCGCTGTGCCTGTGCGCCACGGCGAGCGACGTGCTCGAGCTCGCCCGGGGCGGGCAGCGCCTCGTCGACCGTGCCCCGGCTCCGTTCTCCGTTGTGGAAGTCTTCGGGTCCGTCCGGAGCATGATCCTTCCCATCGCGGAGGAGAAGCACCTCGAGGTCCGTCTGGTGCATCCCGTACCCGAACGGCGCACCGGACACGAGCGCGCGCTGTCGCGCGTGCTGCTCAACCTGGCCACCAACGCGGTCAAGTTCACCGACACGGGCTTCGTGGAGATCGCGGCGTTGCCGGTCGGCACGCGGCGCCTCGAGTTCTCGGTGCGAGACACCGGGAACGGCATCGACACCGCGCGGCTGCGCACGCTGTATCAGCCCGTGCGGCGGCCCCCGGCGACTCAGCGCGAGCATTTCTCCAGCTCGGGGCTCGGGCTCACCATCTGCCGCAAGTTGGTGCGGGCCATGGGGTCCGAATTGCAGATCGAAACCCGCCCGCAGTGGGGCACCCGCTTCTACTTCGAAGTGGACGCCCCCGTGGGCAGCAGCGCGGCCGCTTGACGTCGCAGTGCCCCGTGGCAGCCGCTCAACACACGACGCCACGTCGCCATATGACGTGCACACGGAGACTCACAACCGTGCTGGGGCGCGCCCGCGCACGGACTTTGCGAATGACTGAGGCCATGAGCACCACTCTGGAACTCCGACCCCCCCGCCACGCGACGATCGCGTTGGCGCACCGAGTGCCGTTCGGTGCGATCGACCGCGAGCGCATCGCGCGCCGGGCCCTGAATATCGTCGTCGCCGCGGTCGGCCTGGTCGTGGCCTTCCCGCTGATGCTTGTGATCGCCGCGTTGATCAAGCTGACGTCGCGCGGACCCGTCTTGTTCACCCAGACGCGCGTCGGCTTGGACCGCCGGGCGCTCTCGGGAGCCGGGGGGAACACGCGGCGCCACACGGACCTGGGCGGTTCGCCCTTCACGATGTACAAGTTCCGCACGATGCGCCCGGCCGACGAGACGAAGTCGGAAGTGTGGGCTCAGCCCGAGGACGCGCGCGTCACACCGCTCGGCCAGGTGCTGCGCAAGTTTCGGCTCGACGAGCTGCCTCAGCTCTTCAACGTGCTGAAGGGCGACATGAACATCGTGGGTCCGCGGCCGGAGCAGCCGACCATCTTCGTGTATCTGCGGGAGCAGATCGAAGGCTACCAGCGGCGCCAGCGCGTTCGCCCCGGCATCACAGGCTGGGCGCAGGTCAATCAGGGCTATGACACCTCGGTGGATGACGTGCGTTGTAAGGTGCGGTACGATCTCGAGTACATCCGCCGTCAGTCGACGCTCGAAGATCTCAGGATCATGGCCCGCACGCTCCCGGTGATGCTGCGTCGCCGCGGCGCCTGGTAGCGCAAGGCGCCGGCGCTCCAGCTAGGCGAGGCCAGCGCCGCCGTCGTCTCTCCCCGGACGGTCATGCAACACCAAGTCGACAGTCACGGCGCGCCGGGCCGGGTACTCGGTGAGTTCCCCGGCGAGGTGACAGGTTTGCGCCGTAGCGGCGATTCCCGCGACACGCTCGAGAGCGAATCGCGTCTGATCGACCGGCGAGGGTCGCCGAGCAAGGGCCGTATCCCGACGCTCGACGGGCTGCGCGCCATTTCCATTGCACTAGTGCTCCTGGGCCACCTGAGCGGCACGCGAAATTATCCGCGGTCGCTCGACTCTCTCGGACAGTTCGGAAACTTTGGCGTCCGGATCTTTTTCGTCATCTCCGGATTTCTCATCACCGATCTGCTACTACGAGAACGCACCAAGACCGGCTCGATCTCGCTCCGACAGTTCTATCTCCGTCGCGTGTTCAGAATCTTCCCAGCTGCCTACGTCTTCATGGGGGTCATCGCGGTCCTGAGCCTCCGCTTCTTGATCGGCCTCAATCCCCACGACTTGCTGTTTGCGACTACTTACACGAGCAACTTCAATCCGCATCGCTCTTGGTACGTCGGCCATCTGTGGTCGCTTTCCGTCGAAGAGCAGTTCTATCTCCTCTGGCCCGCTGTACTCGCGCTGTTGGGCGTAGCAGCGGGTGCGCGGGTGGCCGCCGCCGTGATTCTTTTGAGTCCGCTCGTCCGCGTGTTCGTTTGGTATTTCGCACCGGGCTGGCGTGGCGGTATCGGCGAGATCTTCCCAACGATTGCTGATCCGCTCGCCGCTGGTTGTATCCTCGCCATCGGGCGAGACTGGCTGTGGGGGCGCTGGTGGTACCGACGGATTCTGGAGTCGCCCTACTTTTGGTTGGTCCCACTCGTGGCGCTCCTCGGCGACCTCGCCCGAGACCATCCACGCGTCTCCTTCGTGATGGCGCAGCCGATCATGAACCTCGGCATCGCTATGTCGATTGACTACTCCATGCGCCACGCCACCGGTTGGGTAGGACGCTTGCTCGACTGGCGGCCGATGGCGTTCGTCGGTGTGCTGAGTTATTCGCTCTATCTGTGGCAGCAGCCCTTTCTCAACCGGGACGGTGCTGCCGTGTGGAATGCCTTCCCAGTCAATTTGTGTCTGGCGGTTCTCTTCGCTCTGGCCTCGTACAAGCTCGTCGAACGGCCGTTCCTCCGACTCAAAGACCGGTTATCGTTTGCACAGGAACTGCAGAGATCGTCGAAGGCTAGCGTGTGAACGCGTCGAGCCGGTGCCGGTAGCTCTGGGCTGTTGCATCGACGCCACAGGCGCGTCGCCCTGTGAGATGAGGTCCAGGCGCAACGTGGTGGACGCTGGCGAGTCCGGCTTTTGCACGCCGTCGCGGGCCTGATGGCGACGACTGCTACGCCCTTCAAGATGAGCCGCATTGGCCGCCACGGCCTCGTGTATGCGGCCGGCATCATGCTGAGCAGGGTCGTAGGGCTCGTCATGCTGCCGGTCTACACGCGCTACCTCACCCCAGCCGGCTACGGCGTGCTCCAGCTCATCCAGATGGTGCTCGAGGTGGCGTCGATCGCCGCGGGCTCGCGTTTGGGTGCGGGGATTTTTCGGTTCTACCACAAAGCGGAGACGGCCGAGGAGCGCCAGGCGCTGCTATCCACGGCACTGGTCCTGCTCCTCACCACCTACGGCGTGGCAACGGGCGTGATGTACGCACTCGCCCCAGGCATCGCCCAAGCCACGCTCGGGGGCGTACAGAACACGACGCTGGTGCGCATCGCCGCCCTAGGCATGGCCTGCGACGGCATGCTGCTCGTCCCGGTCGCGTATCTTCGCCTGCTCGATCGATCGACCGTCTACGTAACGATCATGACCTGCAAGCTGCTCCTGCAGGTCGCCTTGAACGTCTTGTTCGTGGTGCATCTGGGTCTCGGGGCCAAAGGCGTCGTCATGAGCACCCTCATCGTCAACGGGCTCACGGGCACCGGCCTCGCGGCGTACCTCGTGAACCAAATCGGCGTCCGCTTCTCCGGACGTGCGGCCCGAGATCTCCTCCGCTTCGGCGTGCCGTTCGTGTGGACTCAGGTGGCCACATTCATTCTCACGTTCGGGGACCGCTACTTCCTCGGGCGCGTGTCGGACGTGGGCGCCGTAGGCCTGTACGGCCTGGCGTACACGTTCGGGTTCCTCCTTGCTATGATCGGTGAGGTACCGTTCTCGATGGTGTGGGAGCCCGCACGGTTCGAGATCGCGAAGCGCGCCGACCGGGATGAGCTGTACGCCCGCGGCTTCATTTACTTCAACCTCGTGGTCCTGACCGGCGCCGTGTGCATCACGTTGTTCGTTGGGGACTTGCTCCGCGTCATGGCGGCGCCGGCCTTCCTCCCGGCCCGCGACCTGGTGCCGATTATCCTGATCGCTTACCTGCTGCAGTCGTGGAGCAGCATGCACGACATCGGCATCCAGGTGCGCGAGCGGACCGAGTTCCAGACGCTGGCGAACTGGATAGGTGCCATCGTGGCCCTCGCCGGCTATGCGCTGTTGATCCCTCGCCTCTTCGGCCTGGGCGCTGCGATCGCCACGGCCGCATCGTTTGCAGTCCGCGAATGGGCCGTGTACGGGTTCTCGCAGCGCCTCTGGCCGGTGCATTATCGCTGGGGGCCTGTAATGCGCGTCCTCCTGGTCGCCGTCGCGACGTGCCTGGTCGGGATCGCCCTGCCGCCACTTCCGTTATGGGCGTCCGTCGCGGTGCGCCTGCTGCTCCTGGTAGGCTACGCGGGCGTCCTGTGGCACATCGGCGTGCTGTCCGTCGACGACCGGCTGGCGATCCGGCGGCTCGTTCGCAACCGAGGGCAATTGTTGATTGTGCTGAGACAACGCCTGCAGCCCGAATCCGTCACCAAGTAGGGGACGGACCGGCGCAGCGGTGTTGCGGTGGCGCCACGTCGGGGGCCTCCGCCGGCGGCCGTCGTCCCGGCCCGACCCGTGCACAGGCAGAACCATGCTCATGTTGAACACCGCGCGTCACCGGAGTGGCGTCCTCAGGGCCCCTGCACTATGGGCGCGCTGACCTTGGACCGCCGCGCGGCCACGGTCGCGAGCGTGCCGCTCCGCGATGCGCTCGCTGAGCTCCCCTCCGAATGGGAGCGGTTGCGAGAGCACTCTCTTGCCTCGCCCTTCGCGGGCTGGGCCTGGCACCAAGCTTGGTCGGGTTCGGCTCCGGAGGCGGAGCTGCGCGCGTGCCGGACGCTGGTGCTGCGCCGCGCGG
>QHTP01000317.1 GCA_003220855.1 Gemmatimonadota bacterium | reverse complement strand
CTGCAGCAGCGATTCCGGGGTGCCGGTGTCGAGCCACGCGATCCCCCGACCGAGCGTCACCACTCGGAGATTGCCGGCCCGCAGATACGCGTTGTTCACGTCGGTGATCTCGAGCTCGCCCCGCGGCGATGGCTTGAGCCCGCGCGCGATCTCCACCACCGCGTTGTCGTAGAAGTACAGCCCCGTCACCGCGTAGTGCGACTGGGGGGCGCGCGGCTTCTCCTCGATCTTCTCGACGCGCCCGGTGCTGTCGAAGCTCACGACGCCGTAGCGCTCGGGATCGGACACGTAATAGGCGAACACCGTCGCGCCAGCGGTCCGCTCGTCGGCTTGCTGCAGCAGCGGCCGCAGACCGGCCCCGTAGAAAATGTTGTCGCCCAGCACGAGCGCCGCGGGATCGCGGCCCACGAAGTCCCGCCCGATGATGAACGCCTGCGCCAATCCTTCCGGCTTCGGCTGCTCGGCGTAGCGGACGTTGAGCCCCAGTTGCGCGCCGTCGCCGAACAGCGCGCGAAACCGCGGCACGTCCTGCGGAGTCGAAATCAGCAACACGTCGCGGATGCCCGCGAGCATCAACGTCGACAGCGGATAGTAGACGAGCGGCTTGTCATACACCGGCATCAGCTGCTTCGAGACGCCGAGCGTCAGCGGGTACAGCCGCGTGCCGGAGCCGCCGGCCAGGATGATGCCTTTTCTCATGGGACCTGCCCGTCTCCTGTCCGTCGCAGAATCGTCAGCCCATTGCATGTCGGATCGTGCTCGACGTGCCAGCCGGCGGCGTCGCAGGTGAGCGGACGGCGCTCGTCGATCCGGATGCCCAGCACCCGTTCCAGCGCGCGTACTACGCCGCGGTGATTGTTCCACCCCAGTCCCAGCGTGCCGTCACGGCGCCGGAACACCTTCCGCGCGTTGGTGTCGTGAAACATGGCCACGGCCCGCGCGCTCAAGTGCGGAAACCAGGCGTCGATCTCCGCGCACGTGTGATCATACAGGTGGCTCGTGTCGACGAACAGCACGTCGACGCGCGGCTCGAGGCCGCGCGCTTCGCACCAGCTGCGAAACCGCCGGCCCAAGCCCACGTCGTCTTCCTGCTGCCAGTGCCACCGCTCGTAGCGCGACACGGTCGAGCAGTCGACGATGTCGACGCTCACGAGGTCGGCGCCCGAGCGGCGGGCCAGTCGCTCGAACACGAAGGTCGATTCCCCTCCTCGCACCCCCAGCTCCACGATCAAGCGAGGATGCGCCGCGAGCCCCGCGACGTACAGGGCCTCGAGGTGGCTCGAAATGTCGGTCCCGACGCGCGCCCTGGCGCGAATTGCCCTGATGTCCGGGTCGGGCCCATCGGGGGGCGTGGCGCGACGCCACTCGACCAGCGCGTTGTAGGCGCGGACGCCAAGATCCAGCAGATTGTTGGTTATGCGACCCATGAGCACATCTTTACTCGAGTCGCGGGAGAGTATACGTCACATCCTTGGACCGCCAGGCCCAGCGCCCTTCGCATCTGCGCGAAAGCAGGTCCTTCGCGCCTGCGGCGCTCAGGATGACAGCCCGCTCGCTCTGTGATTAGGGAAAGAGAAACCACCACCCCATCTTTTTCCCTTACGGAGGCCGCGGCGTTGTCATCCTGAGCGAGCGCGCGGGACGCGCGCGAGCGAAGGACCTGCTGTTCCTCGCTGCGTTCACCGAACGCCGGCCCTTCGCATCTGCGCGAAAGCAGGTCCTTCGCGCCTGCGGCGCTCAGGATGACCGGCTCGCTCGCTTGTGACACACAGGAGGAAAAACCACCCTTGGATGCAAGAATTGTGGCTCGGGGCGCCGAGAAATGATGGCAGGCGACAGGCATGCACCTGCGACTTTGCCAGGTCATGCGGACCTACTGGGTGTACATCATGGCCAGTTGCTCGAGGGTGCTATACGTGGGCGTCACGAACGACCTCGTTCGACGGGTGGATGAGCACAAGCGCGGCCTCACCCCTGGCTTCACGAGCAAGTACCACGTCACTCGCCTCATCCACTCTGAGCGGTTCGCGGACGTTCGTGACGCCATTGCGCGGGAAAAAGCGATCAAAGGCTGGGGTCGTGCTCGGAAGGTCCGCCTGATTGAAGAGCGCAACCCTACGTGGGAGGACTTGTCGCATCCCTGGGTCCGCGACCCCCCGCGCCGTTTCTGACTTCCATTCTTTTTTTCGTTCTCACGGCGCCGTCTCTCACGGTCACTTACTGGAGACTCATCGTGTTCCCCGAAAGCAGTCCTTCGCATCTGCGGGCAAGCAGATCCTTCGCGCCTGCGGCGCTCAGGATGACAACGGCGCCGCCTTTTGGGAGGGAGGGAGAGAAACCACCCTCCCTTTCCTACTTCTTCCGAAGCCGCGCGGCGTGTCATCCTGAGCGAGCGCGCGGCACGCGCGCGAGCGAAGGATCTGCTGCCCCCAGACTGCGAAGGAGGTGCGCCGTCGCGCGAGATCGTCCCAGCGGCGCCGCGCCTTCTTGAGTGAACCGCCCAGCAGGCGCACGAACCCCAACGGAAACGATGCCAGGCCGACACTCGCCACGATGACGACGTAGGCGCGGGCATAGCGTCGGCCGCGATGCTTCACGAAGTACTGATACGTCGCCTGCAGGCCGAGCCGCTTCATCAGGGCCGTGGGCTGCTTCCGGGCGCTGACGCTGTAATGGTGCAGCAGCGGCACGCCGCTCAGATAGCGCAGCCGCCCCAGGTCGCCCAGCCGCCTGCACAGATCCATGTCGTCGAGATAGAGCGGCACCGACTCGTCGAATCCTCCCAGGGCGCGTACCTGCTCGGTGCGGCACAGCATCGCCGCGCCCAGCAGGCACTCCACGTCGCCATCGGTGGTGCCGTCCCAGCCGGCGTAATACTTCCAGGCGAGCAGGCGCGAGCGGGGAAATATCCGGGCCAGCCACGATAAGTCGCAGAATTCCGTCCACAGGGTCGGCAAGCGACGCGCGCAGTTGTGCGACATGAACTCGTTCGGCTTGTGCACCCGCGGGCCCACCGCGGCGCGCTCCGGAAACCCGCGCAGCGCGGCCACCAGGCGCTCGAGCGTCCCGGGCGCGAGCTCCGAGTCCGGGTTCAAGAACAGCACGTACTCCCCGCGCGCGAGCGGCAGCGCCTGATTGTTGGCCTTGGGAAAGCCGACGTTCACGTCGTTCGCGATCATGCGGACAGCCGGAAACCGGGCGCGCACCGTCTCCACCGTGCCGTCGGCCGAGGCATTGTCGACCAGGATGACCTCGACCTCGTGCGGGAGCGACCCGGCGCTGCGCTCGATTGACTCGAGGCAGGAGACCAACTCGCGCACGGTGTTGAAGCTGACGATGACAATGGAGACCACGCGGGGCCGAACATGGGGGCTAAGTGACGGCCGGTCAAGGTGTTCTGGACCTATGAGTCGCGGCTGAAGCCGCGGCTCGGCCCTGCCGCTGAACCGGCCCAAGCACCGTCAGTTCAGTGACAGGGCCGAGTCGCGAGTTCACTCGTGGCTCCTCGGGGCACGTGGCTTGCGGCGTTTTTCACCACCCATTCGGGGCTGGTGCCCGATGCGTTTGGCTCAGTGGGCCCGCTTGCTCACCCCGGGTCGCTTGGGACTGCGGGCGGGAGCGTGGTATTCAGTCGTGGGCCGCACACCCAAGGAGGTGCAGTTGGCGGTGCGGGGGCGAACCGTGACCGTCGCCCGGACGCTGGTCGAGCTGCGCGACACGCCGCCGTCCGAGTGGGCCGTGGTGCACCCGACTGGCGGCCGCGAATCGTACATGGTGTGCCCCGGCTGCCGTCATCGCGCTCAGCTTCCCGATCGCCACGTCGACACCACGCGGTGCCCCCGCTGCAACGCGGCGTTCGCGATCGCGTGGGGTGGCGTTCCGGCGCCGCTCTCCCTTGCCGCTCAG
>QHTP01000316.1 GCA_003220855.1 Gemmatimonadota bacterium | reverse complement strand
CTACTTTCTGAGCTACGAGATTACCGAAGCCCACACGCTCAATGTCGCGGGCTCGTTCGGCGCGATCACCCAGAGCGGCGAGCGCCGCCACCGCGCGCTCGGCGTGGACCTGCGGGTGGGCGACTACCGCTTCGACAATACCCACCCGCTGCGCGGCGGCTTGCCCGGCCGCGCCTTCATGGGCTTCGGCGAGGGGATGGCCGAGATCCCCGTGGACGACGACCCGGACGCCATCCGCGCCGCCGTGTGGTACGCCACCGACCGCAAGTACAAGC
>QHTP01000237.1 GCA_003220855.1 Gemmatimonadota bacterium | reverse complement strand
GGCGGCAAGATCGATCCGACCTGGCTGCGCGCGGATGCCGCGAGCAAGACGGTCGAGTTCAAGCTGGTCGCGGGCCTCACGGACAACAACGGTGGCATGAACTTCAACGGATTCAGCCGCGGCGGCCTCGTGCTGACGGTGCCGCACGGGTGGAACGTGGTGCTGCATTTCAAGAACGAGGACCCGAACCTGCCTCACTCGGTTGAGATCATCCCGGATGGGGCGGCAATTCCCATCGGTCCCGTGCCGCCGGCGTTCGAGCACGCGGCCAGCGGGCAGCTGGAACAGGGCCTCTCCGGCGGGCAGGGCAGCGATATCCGGTTCGTAGCGGGGAAGGACGGCTCGTTCCTCATCTTCTGCGCGGTGCCCGGTCACGGTGCCGCCGGAATGTGGATCCGGCTCGCCGTCTCCGACGCCGATAAGCCTGCTCTTGCCGCGGCCGCGGAGCGGTAATTTCATCTCGACCTTCAGGCCCCCGGATCGCTGCTAGATTCGGGGGCCGCATTATCATTAGGCCAATCGCCAGGGAGGACCGACCATGAAGCGTATGTCAATGCTGTGGCTCGCTGCACTCGCCGCCGCGCCGCTCGCCGCACAACAGCCCATGCCCCCGATGGGTCACATGATGGGCGACCCGATGGCCATGCAGGAGATGATGGGGCCGATGATGCAGGTCATGCTGTACACCCCGCAGCACTTGCTGGCACGCAAGGACGCGCTGGGCCTCACCCCCGACCAGATCGGCCGGCTCACGACGCTGCGGACAGCGACGCAGGCGGCTCAGGACGCCGCCATGAACGAAGCGAAGACCCACATGCAGGAGCTCGAGCAGGCGGCGAACGCCGCCGCGCCCGACACGAGCGCCCTGAAGACGCACTTCCAGGCCGCGCACGCCGCCATGGGGAAGGCGCACTGGCTGGCGCTTGCGTCGGCGGTGCAGGGCCGCGCGGTCCTGAACGACGCGCAGCGCACCAAGCTCAGGGCGTGGGCCGACTCGATGCAGACGTGGATGCAGCAGCACCGGCAGATGATGAAGCCGGGCGAGTCGCACTAAGCTTGAAGCACCAGCCGGCGCCGGGCCACGAGCATTCCCACGTCCAGATGGTGGACGACTTCCGGCGCCGCTTCTGGATCTCGCTGGCGCTGACCGCGCCGGCGCTCGCCACGTCCGAGATGCTACAGCACCTCCTCGGCCTGCGAGGCACCCTCGCCTTCCCGGGCGACCGCTACGTCGAGTTCGCTCTTGCTTCGGCCGTCTACGTCTACGGCGGCCGGCCGTTCCTCACCGGGCTCGTCGACGAGCTCCGCCAGCGGCTGCCGGGAATGATGACCCTCGTCGCCCTGGCGATCACGGTCGCTTATGCCTACAGCACCCTGGTGGTGTTCGGCCTTCCCGGGAACGTGTTCTTCTGGGAGACTGCGACCCTCATCGACATCATGCTGCTGGGCCACTGGATCGAGATGCGCTCGGTGCTCGGTGCATCACGCGCGCTCGAGCAGCTCGTTCGGCTGCTGCCCGCCGAGGCGCACCGCCTCCGCGGCGACGGCTCCCTCGAGGAGGTCCCGCTCGATGTGCTGCGGCCCGGAGATCGGGTGCTCGTCAAGCCCGGCGAGAAGATCCCGATGGACGGGCTCGTCGTGCAGGGCCGCACCAGCGTCAATCAGGCGATGTTGACCGGCGAGTCGCAACCGGTCGAGAAGGGCAAAGGGGACCCGGTGATCGGCGGCGCGGTGAACGGCGAGGGGGCGATCACCGTCGCGGTGAAACGCACCGGAGCGGAGACGTATCTCTCGCAGGTCGTCGAGCTGGTGCGCCGCGCACAGGAGACGCGTTCCCGCACCCAGGACCTCGCCGACCGGGCGGCGCTGTGGCTCACGCTCGTCGCCATCGGCGGCGGCACGGTCACGCTGGTCGCGTGGCTCGCCGCAGGCCGCGAGTTCAGCTTCGCGTTGGAGCGCATGGTCACGGTCATGGTCATCACCTGTCCGCACGCGCTGGGACTCGCGGTGCCACTCGTCGTGGCGGTGTCCACCTCGCTGTCGGCGCGGAGCGGGCTCCTGATCCGCGATCGCTCGGCGTTCGAGCGGGCGCGCGAGGTCG
Source organism: Gemmatimonadota bacterium (assembly GCA_003220855.1). Lineage (GTDB taxonomy): Bacteria > Gemmatimonadota > Gemmatimonadetes > Gemmatimonadales > GWC2-71-9 > AG41. The sequence continues at coordinate 10,746 of QHTP01000237.1, read as the reverse complement.
CTGCGGTCGTGTTCGACAAGACCGGCACACTGACCGAGGGGCGTTTCGGCGTCACCGACGTCGTGGCGCTCGAAGGGCGGGACGAGCGCGACGTGCTGCGGCTCGGCGCGGCGCTCGAGAGCCGCTCCGAGCACCCCATCGCCGCTGGGATCGTGCAGGCGGCAACGGAGCGAGGCGTGACGTACCCGGTCCCCGACGACTTCGCGGCCATCGCGGGAAAGGGGGCTCAAGGAACGGTCGCCGGCGTGAAGGTCAAGGTCGTGAGCCCCGGCTTTTTGACGGCGCACGGCCTGGCCGTCGCGGACTCCCGGGTCACGCGGCTGGCCGACCAGGGGAAGACGGTCGTGTACGTCCTCGCCGACGGGAAGGTCGTCGGGGCGATCGCTCTGGCGGATATCATCCGGCCGGAGTCCCGCGAGGCGCTCGACCGCCTCAAGGCGATGGGCATCAAGCCCATCATGCTGACGGGGGACTCTTCAGCGGTAGCCCGCTGGGTGGCGGGAGAACTGGGCTTCGACGAGTACTTCGCCGAGGTACTGCCCGACCAGAAGGCGGCGACTATCAACGATGTGAAGCGGCGCGGTCTCGCAGTCGCGATGGTCGGCGACGGCGTGAACGACGCTCCCGCACTCGTCGCGGCGGACGTGGGGATCGCGATCGGCGCGGGCACCGACGTGGCGATCGAATCCGCGGACATCGTGCTGGTGCGCTCCGACCCGCGCGACGTGCCTGTGATCGTCGGCCTCGCCCGGGCCACCTACCGCAAGATGGTGCAGAACCTGTGGTGGGCGACGGGCTACAACGCCGTGGCCATCCCGCTCGCGGCGGGCGTGCTGGCCCGCGCCGGCATCCTGCTCTCGCCGGCCCTGGGGGCAGTGCTGATGTCGGTATCGACCGTCGTGGGTGCTCGTGGCCGGCGCGACGTGTCCGCTCGGAGCACAGATGGATATGCAGCATCCGATGAACATGAATGAAGGTCCGCTCGGGATCCCGGAAACGCGCATGGGCTCCGGCACCTCTTGGCTTCCCGACGCGTCCCCAATGCACGCGGCCCACGTCAGGCTCGGCGACTGGACGCTGATGCTGCACGGAGACGGGTTCCTCCAATACGACCGGCAGGGAGGATCTCGCGGCGGCACCCAGCTGGGCTTCGTCAATTGGGCCATGGCCGCGGCGACCCGTTCGCTCGGCCGGGGACAGCTGCAGCTCCGGGCGATGCTCAGCGCCGAGCCATGGACCATCGGCAGCGGGGGCTACCCGCTGCTCCTCCAGTCGGGGGAGTCCTACGGTGGCGCGCCGCTGCACGATCGGCAGCACCCCCATGACCTATTCATGGAGTTGTCCACGCTGTACCAGCGGCCGGTCGCCCGGGATCTCGCGCTCTCCATCTACCTCGCGCCGGTGGGCGAACCGGCCGTGGGACCCGTGGCGTTCCCACACCGGCCCTCGGCGGCCGACGACCCCTTGGCGCCGATCTCGCACCACTGGCAAGACGGCACACACATCACGTTCGGGGTGATCACGGCCGGGCTGTTCACGCGCGCCATGAAGCTGGAAGCCTCCTGGTTCAACGGCCGGGAGCCGGACGATCGGCGCACGAACTTCGACTACGCGGGCCGGCGGCTCGACTCGTACAGTGCCCGGTGGACGCTCGACCCGGGGCCGCGGTGGAGTGCGTCGGCGTGGTACGCCTACCTGCAGAGTCCCGAAGGGCTTCACCCCGACGAGTCGCTGCACCGGCTTGGTGCGGCCCTGCTCACCACCCAGGCCCTGGGGGCGGGCGAGACCTGGTCGAGCGCGTTGATCTACGGGGCGAACAGCCGGATTGGCACGGGGCGGCTTGCGAGCAGCCTTGTGCTCGAGAGCACGCTCGCGCTCGATGCCAGCAACTCCGTCTTCGGCCGGCTCGAGTACGTCCAGAAGAGCGCCGAGGAGCTGGTGATCCCCTCCGTACCCGCCTCGGCTGAATACGCTGTCGGCGCACTGGCGCTCGGTTACCTGCGTGCCATCGGGACGATGGAAGGGATGAGCGCCGCCGCAGGGGTGCGCGGGTCAGTGAATCTGATCCCCGCGAGCCTCGAGGCCGCGTACGGGAGTCGTGTTCCGAAGGGCGTGGCGATCTACCTGCGCCTGCGGCCGGCTGCGTCCGTTGACACATCAATGTAATTTGATATATCTTCGGCTCATGGCGACGATCACCCCCGACGTCGGCAGCGCGGCGCACGTGTTCCACGCTCTCTCGGACGAGACGCGGCTCCAGATCGTGCGTCTGCTCTCGCACGGGGAGCGCTGCGTGTGCGAGCTGCAGAACGTGCTCGACGCGGCACAATCGCGCCTGTCGTTCCACCTGAAGACCCTGAAGGACGCGGGGCTCGTGAGCGACCGGCGCGAAGGACGTTGGGTGTACTACGCCTTGAACACGCAAGCGCTCGACGAGATCGCCCGCTTCGCGGCCGCGGTCAAGCCCGGCAGGCACGCCGGAAGCTGCGCTGAGGCATGCTGCAGCTCATGAGCGGCGAGGAGATCAAGGACACGGTGAAGGCGAAGTACGGCCAGGCCGCGACACGCGTGCTGGGCGGGCAAGGCGGCAGCTGCGGCTGCGATCCCGTCAGCTCGAATCTCTACGATGCCGCCGAGACGGCTGCCCTCCCGGCAGGAGCCGTGCTCGCCTCACTCGGCTGCGGCAATCCCACTGCCCTGGCCGAGCTGCACGAGGGAGAAATCGTGCTCGACCTGGGGTCGGGCGGCGGGATCGACGTGCTCCTCTCGGCCAAGCGCGTGGGCGCGAGCGGGAAGGCCTACGGCCTCGACATGACCGAGGAGATGCTCGCGCTCGCGCGGGAGAACCAGCGCAAGGCCGGCGTCGTGAACGTCGAGTTCTTGAAGGGCGAGATCGAGAACATCCCGCTCCCTGACGCTTCTGTGGACGTGATCATCTCGAACTGTGTGATCAATCTCTCGGCCGACAAGGGCCGTGCGCTCCGAGAAGCGTTCCGGGTGCTCAAGCCGGGCGGTCGCTTTGCCGTGTCGGACGTCGTAGTGCGGGGTGAAGTCCCGGCGGCGGTGCGGCGCAGCATGGAGCTGTGGGTGGGATGCGTGGCGGGTGCGCTCGAGGAACAGGAGTACACGCGGCTCCTCGCCGACGCTGGGTTCGCGGCAATCGGCGTCGAGGCGACCCGGATCTACGAGTTCGCGGATGCCCAGGCGGTGCTGGCGGGCGCCGGGCTCGACGCCGCGGTGCTGGCGCGCGAGGTCGGCGGCCGGATCATGGGGGCGTTTGTACGCGCCAGAAAGCCCGTGTGACGGGACGACCCTTCCGCGTCCTCTTTCTCTGCACCGGAAATTCCGCCCGGAGTCAGATGGCGGAGGCGCTGCTCAATTGGAAGGGGAAAGGCCGGTTCGAGGTCGAGAGCGCCGGGTCGCGCCCGGCGGACCGCGTGAACCCTCTCGCGATCGAAATGCTGCGCCAGTACGACATCCCGTGGCGCGGCCGCGCGCCGCGCGGCGTCGACGGCCTGGAGCGTCAGCCGTGGGACTTCGTCATCACGGTGTGCGATCGGGCCAAGGAATCGTGCCCGATTTTTCCGGGGCAGCCGATGCTGGCGCACTGGGGCATGCCGGATCCCGCCGAGGTCGACGGTGACGAGCCCACCAAGCGGGCGGCGTTCCGGGATGCGTTCCTGCTGATCAGCCGACGGATCGATCTGCTGCTGGCGCTGCCGCTCGAGAAGCTCGAGCGACTGGCACTCGACGCCAGGCTGCAGGCGATCGGCGAGGGGCGTCAGCGAGCCTGAGACCCGGCCTTGGATAGTGTTCTCCCCCCTATCGTTTCTCCGTGAAACACTGCATAGTTGGGCGACGTCCCGACCTTCTTCAGCTCAGGAGATGCCTATGCATGCGGAGTCTGGGAGTCGCTGTGCTCGGCTGGTGACAGCCATTGCCGTGGGCGCGGCGCTCGGAGCGCCTCCCGTGTGCCTCGCGGCGCAGGGGAAAGCCGAGTTCACTCCGTTCGTCGGAGCGTACATCCCGGCGGGCAATCTCATCGATGAATCCGGTGCCGTGGTCAAGCAGAAGACGACCGTCATTTTTGGGGGAAGGGTCGGCGTGTCCATCACGGACCGGCTCGGCATTGAGGGGTCGTTCGGGTATGCACCCAGTAAGCTGGAGTTCAGCGACGCGTCGGGAAGCGCCGATACGTCGGCTCATGTCCTGCTCGCCAGCGCCCGGCTGCTGGTTGGGCTTGGGCCCGCCGGGAAGAGCAGCTCCTGGCACTTGATCGTGGGCGGCGGGCTCGTGTCGCATGGCGGTGCCGGCTGGGATGCCTTTGAGGCCGCGGCCGGCGAAACAGTCTCGGGCAAGACGAAATTCAACGGCGTCGCCGGCATCGGCGGGAAGTTCAAGGTCGGGTCGATGGTCTCAGTTCTGGTAGATGTCGAGGACAACCTGTTCTCGGCGAAGTTCAGCACCAGCAGCGGCGAGACCCAGTCGAAGTTCAACAACGACATCGTGGCCGGATTGGGGCTAGCGATCAGCCTCGGCAAGTAGAGCGTCGCGTCGCGAACGCGGACGAAGCCGGAGGCGATTCGGCCCCGGCTTCGTCATTTTACCCCAACTGCCCCGCCAGCTGCCGCAGCACGTACTCGAGAATCCCGCCGTGCCGGTAGTACTGCAGCTCCTGAGGCGTATCGATCCGCACCGTGGTGGGGAACTGCGTCGTCGACGCATCTGGGCGCGTCGCCGTGACCGTCAACTCCTTGCCGCGCGGGAACCCCTCGGTCAGCAAACCGGCGAGACCGGTCAGATCGAAGGTTTCCTTGCCGGTCAGGCGGAGCGTCTCGGGTGTTGCGCCGGGCAGGAACTGCAGCGGCAGGATGCCCATGCCCACGAGGTTCGAGCGGTGGATACGCTCGTAGCTCTGCGCGATCACGGCCCGTACGCCGAGTAGCCGGGGGCCCTTCGCGGCCCAGTCGCGCGACGAGCCCGCGCCGTACTCTTTGCCCGCGATCACGAGCAGCGGTACACGGTCCGCCTGGTACTTCACCGATGCCTCGTAGATCGTCATCTGCTCGCCGTCGGGGAAGTGGAGCGTGACCGGCCCCTCGGTCCCGGGCGCGAGCAGGTTCTTCAGGCGCACGTTCGCGAACGTGCCGCGCACCATCACTTCGTGGTTGCCCCGGCGCGACCCGTACGAGTTGAAGTCCTTCGGCTCCACGCCGCGCTCGACGAGATACCTGCCGGCCGGGCTCGTCTTGCGGATCGAGCCCGCGGGGGAGATGTGATCCGTGGTGATGCTGTCCGCCAGGAGGCAGAGGATCCGCCCATCGCGGATGTCCGTGATCGGTCCGGGCGTCTTGGGCATGCCGTCGAAGTACGGCGCCCGACGGATGTAGGTCGACTCGGGCTCCCACGCGAAGCGATCGCCTGCCGGGACCGGCAGATCGCGCCAGCGCGCGTCGCCCGCGAACACCTCGCCGTATTCCTTGTGGAACATGGCCGACTTGATGGACGAGCGGATCAGGTCGTCGACTTCCTTGGCGGACGGCCAGATGTCGCGCAGGTACACCGGTTTTCCGTCCTTCCCCGTTCCCAGAGGATCGGTCTGGAGATCGAGATCGATCCGCCCCGCGAGGGCGTAGGCGACGACGAGGGGCGGTGACGCCAGATAGTTCGCCCGCACCTCCTGCTGGATGCGGCCCTCGAAGTTGCGGTTTCCCGAGAGCACGGCGCAGACCACGAGCTCGCCCTCTGCCACCGCCGCGGACACCGGCTCGGGCAAGGGGCCCGAGTTGCCGATGCAGGTGGTGCAGCCGTAGCCCACCAGGTGGAAGCGCAGCTGCTCGAGGTACCGCATCAGCCCCGCCTGTTGGAGATAATCCGTCACGACCTTCGAGCCGGGGGCGAGGCTGGTCTTGACCCAGGGTTGCGACGTGAGGCCCCGCTCGACGGCCTTCTTCGCGACCAGACCGGCGGCGAGCATGACCGATGGATTCGACGTGTTGGTGCAGCTCGTGATCGCGGCGATCACGACCGAGCCATGACGCAGCTTGCAATTGGTACCGTCGATCGTCAGGTCGACGTGGGTGCGCGGAGGCGCGGCCACGGCCGTGCTCCCACCGAACGGCTGGCCCCCCTCGGCCTCCCAGTGGTTGCGCACGTCGCTGGGCGGGGCGATCGGCGACGTGGGTCTCACCAGGGTCGGCAGCACGAGCTGGAAATTGCGTGGCACGTCGCGCAGCGCCACGCGATCCTGCGGGCGCCGGGGCCCGGCGAGGCTGGGTTCGACGGTCGACAGGTCGAGGGCGAGAGTGTCGGAATACGCGGGCTCGGGGCTCGTGCTCGAGTGGAACAGGCCCTGCTCCTTCATGTAGGCCTCGACGAGCTGCACCTGCTCCTTGGGGCGGCCCGTGAATTCGAGGTAGCGGATCGTCTCCTGGTCGACCGGGAAGATGCCCACGGTCGCCCCGTACTCGGGCGCCATGTTGCCGATGGTGGCCCGATCGGCGACGGGCAAGGTGGCGATCCCCGGGCCGTAGAACTCCACGAACTTCCCGACCACGCCCTTCTTCCGGAGCATTTCGGTCACGGTGAGCACCAGGTCGGTCGCGGTCGCGCCCTCGGCGAGCTTCCCGGTGAGCCGGAACCCGACGACCTGCGGGATCAGCATCGACACCGGTTGGCCCAACATGGCGGCCTCGGCCTCGATACCGCCGACGCCCCATCCCAGCACGCCGAGGCCGTTGATCATCGTCGTGTGCGAGTCGGTTCCGACCAGGGTGTCGGGGTACGCCTGCGGCTCGCGGTCCTCGCTCGTGAAGACGACGCGCGCCAGATACTCGAGGTTCACCTGGTGGACGATCCCCGTGTCGGGGGGGACCACCCGGAAGCCGCGGAAGGTCTGCTGCGCCCAACGCAGTAGGGCGTAGCGCTCGCGGTTGCGCTGGAACTCGAGGTCCGCGTTCGCCTGGAACGCCGTGGACGTGCCGAACTCGTCCACGATCACCGAGTGGTCGATGACGAGCTCGGCCGGGAGCAGCGGGTTGACGGTCGTGGGGTCGCCGCCCATGCCCTGCATCGCGTCGCGCATGGCGGCCAAGTCCACGACGGCCGGCACACCGGTGAAGTCCTGCATGAGGACGCGCGCCGGCATGAACGCGATCTCGTCGTCGGGGGTCTTCTTGGGATCCCAGCGCGCCAGCTTCTCGATCTCGTCGGCGCGCACCGATCGTCCGTCCTCGCGGCGCAGCAGGTTCTCGAGCAGGATGCGGAGCGAATACGGGAGACGGGAGACCGGGAGCCCCCGCCGCTCGAGCGCGTCCAGCCGGAAGATCTGGAAGGTGCGGCCGGCGGCCCTGAGCTGCGTCCGGGACCCGAAGCTGTTCGCCGTCGTCATTCCACGCTCTTCACGTCGACGACGAAGTACTCCGTCTCGCCAAAGCAGCTGGTCGGAATGCCTTTGTGCTGTTCGTACCGGAGCGCCACGCGCTTGCCCATCGTCTGGTTCACGCGGGCGGCGACCGCGTCGTCGCGCACGGTGAAGTAGAACTTCTCGGACATCGTCCCCGGGATGGACACGAGCGCGAGCTCACCCTCCCACGTCTTACAGACCCAGCCCTTCTTGGAGAATTTCTGTACGTACCCGGCCCGTTCGCCCGCCGAATAGCTCCAACTCAGGGCCGTCCAGGTGTAGAGAGCGAGCAGCAGAACCGGCACGATCACGACGGCGGCGATGATCAGCTTCTGCGCGCGTGAGAGCGTGAAGGTCACGGAGGGAAGTTAACCTCGTACGTCTCGGTCTTGTACCGCGCGAAGCCCCGTTTCTCGTAGTTCGGGAGCGCGGCGGGATGGTCGAGGGTGCAGGTGTGGAGCCACACCCGCGACGGCTCGAGCGCCCAGGCGTCGCGCACCGCGCAGGAGAGCAGGTGTTTGCCGAGCCCCCCGCCGATCGCGGACGGGGCGAGCCCGAAATACGCGATCTCGACCGAGCGGTCTTCCGGCACGCGCCGCAGCTCGTACCAGCCCGCGAGCGTGCCTTCCCGGCGCGCGACGTGCAGCGTGATCTCGGGCCGCGCGAGGTGGGCGCGGATCTCGGCGTCGGTCCAGTCCCAGCGGTCGCGCCAGTGGTAGACCTCGCCCACGGTGCGATAGCAGTGACGGTACAGCTGCGGCATGGGCTGCTCCACCCGCTCGACGACGACGTCCGGGAAGCTTCCGAACGCCGGTCGGAACTGACTGGGCGCGCTGAGTTGGAGATAGGTTCGCGTCGCTTGCACGTCACCCCTGGGCGTCTTGGCGTCTGAGCGTCTTGGCGTCTGAGCGTCTTGGCGTCTGAGCGTCTTGGCGTCTATTTTCTCCCCATGACCTTCAACAAAATGGGCACCGTCCCCCTCCCGCTCGCGTTGCACCTGGCGGCCTACACCGTGCTCGGTCTGTTTTGCTTCTTCGCCGGGGCGCTCAACCTGATCGATCCGGTGAAGATCCCGCACGGCGTGATGTTCCTCGCGATCGCCGGGTTCAGCTGGGGCTACGTATTCGGAATCCTGATGGCGCGCAAGGAAGTCGTCGTGCTGGGATTCGCCGCCAGCGCCGCCTGGCTCGTGGCGGCGGCAGTGGGCGCGACCCGGTTCGGCTTCGACTGGCGGCTCACCGCGCTGCTGGTCGCACTCGGCGGCTATGGCCTGATCACCCTCGCGTTGTACCGCACCCGCATCCTGGAGCACTGAGCGGCGCGCCGGCCCGGCTCAGCCGATCGTGCTGGCCTCGACGTGCTCCGGGGCGGCCGGCACCTCGACCACGAACTTGGCGCCGCCCAGCTCGGAGTCTTCGAGCCAGATCTTCCCTCCCACTTCCGTCACTACGCGCTGGCAGATCGCGAGCCCGAGGCCCGTGCCCTCGTCGGGGCCCTTGGTGGTGAAGAACGGGTCGAAAATGCGCGCGCGGATCTCCCGCGGAACGCCCGGTCCCGAGTCTTCCACCGTCAGACGCACCCAGCCCTCGCGTGACTGCGTCGTGAGCCGGATGATGGCCGGTCTGCGGCCGCGCACGACGTGCTCGGCGTTGGTCACCAGGTTGATCACGACCTGCTGCAGCTCCTGACCCAGACCCAGCACGGGCGGCGCCGAGTCGTCGAGCCCGGTCCGGAACTCCACGCTCTCGGTGCGCATCACTCGCTTGCGAATCTCGGCGACGTCGTGCACCAGGTCGTTCATCTGGACCCGGGTGGGCGCGGTGTCGGCCCGGCGGGCGAGCCGCAGCAGGCTGCGCACGATGCGGGCGGCGCGGTCCACCTCGCGGGTGATGGTCGCCGCCGTGGTGCTCGTCTCGGGGTCCTTGCTGGCGCGACCGAGCAGCTCCGCCTCCATCCGGATGGCGGCGAGCGGGTTGTTCACCTCGTGCGCGACGCCGCTCGCGATTTCGCCCACCGTGGCGAGCTTCTCGCGCGCGATCAGGTCGCGCTGGGCGCGCAGCTCGTCGGTGCGGTCGTAGAGTGCGACCAGCAGGCTGTCGGGGCCGGCGCCGGACAGGCCCGTGACGGTGCAGTCGCACAAGCGACGGTCGCCGGACGGGCGCGTGACGAGCACGCGGCCGTGCCACGGCTCGCCGTCGCGCGTCCGCGCCAGCACGAGGTGGAGCGAAATCTCGCTGGGTGAGAGCCCGAGCGCTTCGAGGTGCGTGTCGAGCGCCTGTGCTTCCGATGGGATCCCGAACAGCCGGCATCCCGCCTGGTTGAGCTGCAGGACGCGGCCGGCCCGGCTCACCAGCGCCATGGGGAGCGGGCTTCCGTCCACCATCGCGTGGGCGCGCTCGGCCGCCGCGCGCGCGCCGCTCACCGCCTCGGAGAGCTCCAAGCCGCCCGCGATGTAGGCCGCCACCGCCGTGAGGTACTGCAGCTCCACGAGCTGGAACGGCGGCGGTTCCTCCCCGCCGGGCCGCAGGTAGCGCACCACGCCCACCGCGCCCGCGACGCCGCTCGACGTGCGCAGCGGGGCGATCATCGCCGCGCGCGCCGTCCCGGAGGGAGACAGGGCCCGCTGCGCCTCCGCCTCGTCCAGGATGTTGTCGGTGAGCAGCGCCTCGCCGGTGCGCACGACTCTCCCGGTAACGCTCGCGCCGATCGGGATCTCGAGCCCGTCGAACTCGGCGCACTGCCCTACCGTCGCCGCCACACGCACGGCGTCGGCGCCGGCGTGGCGCAGCGCGACGTAGGCACCCTGGGCGTCGACCAGGCTGGTCACGCTCTGCAGCGTGTAGCGTAGCAGCAGCTCGCGCTCCGGCGCCGCCAGGAGCCAGCGCGACAGCTCCACGAGGAACGTCCCGAGCCGGCGCTCGCGCTCGAGGCTGGCGCGCCGCGCCACCATCACGGCGAGGTGGGTGGCGATTTCGAGCCCGGAGCGCAGCGCGTCCGCCGGGAATCCCGCGGGAAGCCCCTCGAACCGCGCACTGACGTGCCGGCCCTCGGCGTCGTGATAGTCCGCAATGAAGGGGTCGCCCGGCTTGCCGGCGGTCCCCGCCTGGGCGCTGCCCGTTTCGCGCAGCCCTTTGTAGCTGAGCTCCACCCGCGCGCCGCCGGTCCACTCGCTCAGAATGGCGGCGGCGGCGTCCCAGAAGCCCCGGACCTGCTTGGCCTTGCCGGCTTCGATCAACAGTTTCCGGATGGGGTCGAGCATTGCTTCAAACTACGTCGCGGAGAGACGTCACGGAACGGCGTCACGGAGAGACGTCGGGAGCGTCGTGTCCACGGTTTTCCGC
>QHTP01000315.1 GCA_003220855.1 Gemmatimonadota bacterium | reverse complement strand
CGGCTGCCGGGGTGGCTCCCGGGCGACCTCGCGTTCGAGCACGTGGCGTCGCTCGGCGATTTCCTTTTCGACGAGGGCCGACCCCCGCCGGACCTGCGCGAGTTCCGCGTGGTCGTGAGCGATGCCGCCGATCAACCCGACAGTGCCCTCTGGGCCGGGCCGCGCGCGATTCCGCTCACCCCCGCCGAAAGCAGTGCGTGGGCCCGGATCGACTCGCTGGAGCACGAGACGCCCAGCTTCGTGGGCCGCCTGCGCCAGGGCGTCACGGCGGCCGTATTCGCCGCGAACGACGCCGATCTGTTTCATTTCAATCGCGTGGATGGGACGTACCTCGGCCTGGGCCGCACCTGGCGCGAAATCCCCGGCGTCACGCTCGACACGAAGCTGGGGTACGCGACCGGGAGCGAGCGCTGGCAGTACCGCGCCGGGGGACGCGTCGGTCTCTCGGAGGCACAGCGCAGCTGGGTCGGCGCCTGGTATCACGACGAAAGCGTGAACCGGCCGACGTTCGTGAGCCGCTCGTACGACCCGACGTATCGGGCGCTGCTGTTTCGGCTGGACCCGCTGGACTATTATCGGGAACGCGGCCTCACGCTGGCGCTCGGCTCGAAGCTCGTCGACTTCACCCGGCTCGAGCTGCGCTACAACGATCAGCGCCAGACCAGTCTGCCGGTGGTCACGGACTACTCGGTCTTCTCGGCCCGGCGGCCCCAGCGCCCCAATCCACCCATCGTCGAGGGCACGCTCCGCTCGGTCTCGGGCAGTCTCACGTACGACTCACGTTCGATGCTGCACCGCCCGAACGCCGACGTGTACCTCCCCACGCTGACGTGGACCCGGCTCACTCTGGGCGTGGAGGTCGCCGCGCACGACGTGCTGGGGGGCGACTTCGCCTTCCGGCGCTATTCGCTGCTGTTCGAGCGGCGCCAGCGCATCGGCAATCTGGGGATCACGACGCTGCTCGCGGCGGGCGGCGTCGCCACGGGCTGGGTCCCGCCGCAACGCTACTTCACGGTCGACTTCGGCAAGCGGGCGCTGACGTTTCAGGCGGGCGGGTTCAACACCACGTCGCGCGACACCAACTATTCCGGCACGCGCGCCGCCATGATCACGCTGCGTCACGACTTCGACCGCCTGCTGTTCGCCAAGAGCGGCCTGCCGTTGATTCGCAAGCTGCCCGTCACACTGAGCGTACACGGTGGTGCCTTCTGGACCGGCTTCACCGATCACCCGCCGAACCCCGGCGACTCGTTGCTGTTCACGGGGCGGAAGGCGTACATCGAAGCGGGGTTCGGGTTCGGCAACTTGACGCCGTTCCTGTCGCCGTTCAATCTGGCGGTGCATTTCACGTGGCAGCTGTCGTCCTATCCCACGCGCCGCTTCCAGTTGCGCATCGGCACCATGCGGCCGTGAGCCTTCCGGCGGGTGGGCCGGTGCGGTGATATTGGAGCCATTATGATCATCAGCCACGCCATGCGAGCCGTGCTTGCGGCTGCCACGCTGACGGCGGTCGCCGCCGTCTCGCAGCAGTCCGAAGCGCCCACCGGGTTCGACGACCTGAGCAACGGCATGGTGGACGATTCCACCCACCATGCGGATCAGGACAGCTTCGACGAGGTGGAATCCGTCGCCGACGGGCTGGGCCCGCTCTACAACGCGCAGTCGTGCCGCGAGTGCCATCAGAACCCCACCTCGGGCGGCCCGAGCCAGATCGCCGAGCTGCGGGTCGGGCATCGTGGACCGGACGGCCGGTTCCGGAACGCCGACATCCCGATCGCGCGCGGCAAGGTCGTCATTTCCGGCCGCACCCTCGTGAACGATCGGGCGATCTGTCCCAGCGCCGCGTTCCCCGATTCCGAGATCCAGGAGCGCGTGCCCGACAGCGAGACCATCCGCACCACGCGCGCGTCGCTCAACCTGCTGGGCGACGGGCTGGTCGAAGCCGTGGCCGACTCGACCCTGCTCGCCCTGGGGCGCGAGCAGCGCCGCGCCACGCACGGAAAAATCCACGGCCAGGCGGTGCGGGTGCCGATCGTCGAGGCCCCGGGGACCACCGGCGTCGGCCGGTTCGGCTGGAAGGACCAGCAGGCCAGCCTGCTGTCGTTCTCGGGCGACGCCTACTTGAACGAGATGGGGATCACCAACCGGTTGTTCCCGGACGAGGTGACCACCCTGTGCAACACGGCGCCCGAGCCGAACAATACGCCGGACTCGACCGGGCTCGAGGACATCGACCGGTTCGCCCGGTTCATGCGGGCCACCAAAGCCCCGGCGCGCGGCACCCTGCTCGCCCGGGCCGCGCCCGCCAAGGCCGGATCGGCGCTGTTCGACAAAATCGGGTGCGTCACCTGCCACGTGCGTACGTTGACCACCGCTGCCGCCGGCACCGCGATCAACGGCGGCACGTTCACGATTCCGCCCGCCCTGGGCGACAAGACGTTCCACCCGTTCGGGGACTTCCTGCTGCACAATGTCGGCACCGGCGACGGCATCGTCATGGC
>QHTP01000314.1 GCA_003220855.1 Gemmatimonadota bacterium | reverse complement strand
CGAGGTCCACCCCGACCCCGATCACGCTCGGTCCGACGGTGACCAGTCGCTGTCGTTGGATGGGTTTCGGGGACTGATGGATCGCATTCGGGACGTTGCAGCTGCTGTAGGAAGGCGTGTCTCAGAGCCGTTGTCGACGGTTCTCCGAGACGCCTCTCCGTGACGTTCTTTCCGTGACGTAGTTAAGCCGTCAACGTGAGTTTATGCCCCTTCGCCTTTAGAGAGGCAGCCAGGCCCGCTTTTTCGACCGACTTCATGTAGGCCTCGTCGGGGCTGACTTCCTTTTTCTCGACCAGTTCGAGCAAGGCGTCGTTCAGCGTGAGCATGCCGAGTTGCTTCGAGGTCTGGATGATCGAGGGGATCTGGAACGTCTTCCCCTCGCGGATCAGGTTTGAGATGGCAGGCGTCGTGAGCAGGATCTCGCGCGCGGCCACCCGCCCGCCGCCCAGCTTCTTGCATAGCGTTTGCGCGATCACGCCTTTGAGCGACTCCGACAGCATCACCCGGATCTGCGATTGCCGGTCCGCGGGGAACTGGTCGATGATGCGATCCACGGTGGACGCGGCCGTCGTGGTGTGGAGCGTACCGAACACGAGGTGCCCCGTCTCCGCCGTCTCGATCGCGATCGCGATAGTTTCGAGGTCCCGCATCTCGCCCACCAGCACGATGTCCGGGTCTTCACGCAGCGCCGACCGGAGCGCCCGCTTGAAGCTGTCGGTGTGCACGCCGACCTGGCGCTGCGTGATGACGCATTTCTTGTTCTCGTGCACGAACTCGATCGGGTCTTCGATCGTGATGATGTGATCGGTGCGCGTGCGGTTGATCAAGTCGACAAGCGAGCACAGCGTGGTGGACTTGCCCGATCCGGTCGGTCCAGTGACCAGCACGAGGCCCTTGGTCAGGTAGCAGAGCTGCTGGACTTCCTTGGAGATGCTCAGCTGCTCGACCGTCACCACCTGCGCCGGGATCACGCGGAATACGGCTATCGGGCCCTTGCGGTCGCGCGCTGCATTCACGCGGAAGCGCGCCAGACCGCGGATCTCGTAGGCGAAATCCGAATCGCCGGTTTCTTTCCACTCGGCGCGATTGCGCTCGGGCATGACCGACAGGAGCATGAGCTCGAGCTGCTCCGACGACAGCGGCGGCGTACTCTGGCGCTTCATCTCGCCGTGTGTGCGGAACACCGGCGGCTCTCCCACGCGCAGGTGCAGGTCGGACGACGCGGAATGGACCAGGGCCTTGAGCAGCTCGCCCAGCGCGCGCTCGGCTCCTTGGTACTGGGAGGCGGCGAAATCCATGGGCAGGCCGGCAGGCGGTGACGCGGCGGCTGGTGGCGTTGGCGCCGGGCCTCCCCGAGCCGCGGCCGCAGGGGCTCCCGCGACGGCGGGTGCCCGCTGGGCTGCCGGAGCGGGAGCCCCTGCGGCCGCGGCAGCGGGCGCCCCTGCGGCGGCATCGGTGCTCGCGTTCCCGCTCGGCGCCACAACCGCGGTCAGGCGACCCATCTCGGGCACGATCCGCACCCGCACCATGCCGCGGTCCGCGATGTACTCGAACTCCGTCTCCGCCATCTTGTCGATGTGGTCCGCCGCCTCGGAGGGGGCCACCTCGACCAGGAGCGCGTAGATGTGCTGGTCGGTGAGCGGCTGCCGGCTCACCTTCCGCGGCTTGCCGTCCTTGACCATGGTGACGGGCTCGTCCGGGAGCAGATAGAGCTGATCCCCGCGCTCGCGGAGCAGGACGTCGACGAACGGATCGATGCGGGCGGCCATGTCAGGTCGATCTCAACTCAGGGGGCGCGCGAACAGGACATACGCGCGGTTCACGTAATGAGTCGCGGCGTGACTCCACACCGCGAAGAAGGCTTCCTCGGACGCGTTCAAGTAATCGAGCAGCCGTGCGTGCTGCTCCGGCAGCTCCACGCTCGCCCAGCCACCCAGCGTGGCGCCGCCCGCCAGCACCACCTCCAGGCCCAGCATCCGGGCCGCCGAGAGACGCGCCGGGTCGGCGATGGGCGCCTGGCGGTCGACCGTCAGGGACACCGTCTGCACCTTCGATACCAGCAGGATCTCGTCGTCCTCGGCGGGCCGGAACGCGAAGAAGCCCTCGGGGCGATTCAGCAGCTCGAGCACGGTTTCCGGCCCGTCGTGGTGCGGCACGCGCTCCATCACGTAGATCTGTCCGGGGCGCGAGACGCCCTGCGTGAGGAGCAGGCGGGCGGCGATGGGAGTCCGAGGTAACGAGAAATCCGACACGGCAACATCATAAGGGCGTCGCGGGAAAACGTCTAGGAAGAACCGCGACGCTTTTTCCTCGACGTTCTTCGGTCATGTCACCGGGACTGACACTGCACCGAGGTCGGCGCCGTTCGCCCACACCCGATCTGCTCGTCCATCCCGCTGGCGACGGGCCCGCACGCGGTGGTCTGGTCTCCCGCCCGCGCGGCCTGCTCGGTGGCGCCGGCCGCCGTGGCGCAGGTCGTCCGGCCGCGGAACTCCACGCACACGCGGCACCGCACCTTGGCGCGGGCTGTGGTCATCACAAAAAACAG
>QHTP01000236.1 GCA_003220855.1 Gemmatimonadota bacterium | reverse complement strand
CTGCAGGAGTTCAACGTGCCCATGCTCGAGATGCACCCGTAGCGGCGCTCGAGTCGACGGTCCACCGCTGAGCAGGGGAGACCAGGCATGAGACACAAGCATGTCGTGCGGGGTGGTCTAGTCGGGTTGTGGCTCGCCGTCGCCGCGTCGGTCGTATGGGCCCCCCACGTCTTACCGGGCGGCTCGGCCCTGGCGGCGACCCGGGACACGCTGCGCGACAGCCTGCTCGTGTCCGAGTCCGTCTACCAGGGCTGGAAGTGGTTCGCAGTGTACTGCTTCCGCTGCCATGGCGAGGATGCGATGCACCCCATCCTCCCGAACGCGCCCGACCTGCGGTGGGCGGTGAGCCCCACGGGCGCGAACTTCCCGCGCGACAGCTTCGTCAACACGGCGCTCAACGGACGGCTCGACAAGGGGATGCCTGCCTGGAAGGTGCTGCTCGACACGTCCGCCATTCAGGAGCTGTACCTCTACGTGAAGGCGCGGAGCGACGGCTGGCTCAAGCCGGGCCGCCCCCACCGCGCCTCGGACCTGCAGACCAAGAGTAAGTGATCGCGGCAACGCGCGTCATCTCCCGGGCGGCCGCCGCACTGCTGGCCACGAGCGTTAGCGCGACGGCGCTGTCCGCGCAGCAGCGACTCACGCGCGAGCAGGTGCTCAGCGCCCTCGCCGGCGCCACCGCGCAGACGCCCGCCGACTTCACGGGCCAGGATCTCTCGAGGCTCGATCTCACGGGCGTGGACTTCAAGCGCGCCAACCTCACGCGCTGCCGGCTCATCGGGACGAACTTCACCAGGGCGCAACTGTTCGCCGCGACGCTGACCGATGCCGTCGCAACGCAGGCGGATTTCACCGGTGCGACCCTCGACATGGTCGTGATGTACCGCGTCGACCTGCGCCGCGCCGTCCTGCGCGACGCGAGCATGTTCGCCGTGATCATGCCCGATGCCAACCTGTCCGACGCCGATCTCTCCGGTGCCAAGATCGTCTCGCCCATGGCGCGCGCCAAGCTGATCCGAGCCAAGCTCGTCCGCACCAGCCTCGGCGTGAATCCGGGGACGCAGTCGATGGGCGTACTGCGGACGGACGCCACGTCGGCCGATTTCACGGACGCCGACCTCACGGGGGCGAACCTGCGGAAGGTGCTGTTCGCCTGGGCCGACCTCACCGGCGTCGACCTGACGGACGCGGACGTCACCGGCGCGGACTTGACCGGCGCGATCTTGAGAGGCATCCGCGGGCGCGACCGCCTGCACGGGCTCGACCAAGCGCTGCACGTCGACCAGGCCATTTTCAACGACTGAATCGGACGGACGCCCATGCATCCCGCGAAATCCCCGAGGCGCATCCTGGCCCTGCCCTTCCTGCTCGCGATCGTCCTGCCCCTCCCGGCGGGCTCCGGCGGCCCGTCGCTGTACGTCAGCAACGAGGTCGACAACACCGTCGCGGTCATCTCGCCGCAAACGAACAGCGTGGTCGCGACGATCGTCGTGGGCCGACGGCCCCGGGGCCTGGCCGCGAGCCCCGACCGGCGCACCGTATACGTCGCCCTGGGGCAGGACAACGCGCTCGGCGTGATCGACGTCGCCAGCGGCAAGATGACGCGTACCATCCCCGCGGGCCGCGACCCCGAGCTCGTGGTCCTGAGTCCCGACGGCAAGACCGCTTACGTGTCCAACGAGGAGATCGCCCACGCCAGCGCGATCGACGTGGCGAGCGGCAAGGTCGTGTTCTCGACCGCCGTCGGCGTCGAGCCCGAGGGGATCGCGGTGACGACCGACGGCAAGAAGCTGTACGTCACCGCGGAGACCAGTAACAGCGTGTCGGTGCTCGACGCCAAGACGGGCCGGCTGCTGCGCGCGATTCACGTCGGCGAGAACCCCCGCACCATCGCGCTCGCCCCGGGCGGGCGCCGCGCGTGGGTGTCCGCGGAAGCGGGCGGCAACGTCACGATCATCGACGTGGCGAGCGACAGCGCGCTCGAGCAGTTCCCGATCCGCGACGGCAAGACCAAGCCGGTGCGCATCGCATTCACCGCCGACGAGCGCTGGGCCTACGTCACCGAAGGTGCGGCCGGGACGGTGAGCGTGGTGGACATGGCCACACACCGGGTGGTCGACTCGATCGCCGTGGGCCGGCGGCCCTGGGGAATCGCACTGGCGCCGGACGGCCGGCGCCTCTACACGGCCGACGGGCGGTCCAACACGGTTTCGGTGATCGACACGGAAGTGCGCAAGGTGATCATGGCCATCCCGGTCGGGGACCGGCCGAACGACCTGCTGTACCTGCCTTAGCCCAGCGGGAGCCGCGCGAGCCACGAGGCGGGGCGGTGGGTGCGCACCCACCCATCCACGCCCCAAGTGCGGCCGGCCCGCACCGCGAGCAGCACGATGAGGGTCACGATCAGCATGTAGTGGAACCCCTGTTGCGACGAGCCCTGCCACTGCACCGCCAGCCCGTAGTTCACCACCAGAAACAGGCCGATCGCCGACGCGAGTGTCGTGAGGCAACCGAACAGCAGGCCGAGGCCCACTGCCGCCTCGCCGAACGCCGTGAGCTGGGCGAACAGCGTTGTGTGCGAAACGACCGTCGCCTGCAAGAACTCCCGGAAGAACCCGACCGGATTTCCTTCGGCGTACTTCGTCACCAGCAGCGGCATCACATGGATCCAGCGGTCCGAGGCGGTGGGCACCGGCAGGAACCCCCATGCCAGCGTGATGCTGAGCTTGGTGAAGATCGCCTTGGCGAACCAGAAGCCGACCGCGATCCGCAGCAACGCGAGCCAGCGCTCGGGCGAGCGCATCGGGACAGCCGTCGAGGCCTGGGCGTCCAATCGGCTACGGCGTCAGGGGACGGCACCCACGGCGCGTGCCACGTTGACACGGCCGTGGCCGTACAGGAGGCTCTGGCCGTTCGTATCGATGTGGTCCGCCGTCTGCTCGATGCGAGCCTTGATCTGAGCGGGGTGCCTCCCCAGGGTCGACACCAGGAGAGCGGCGGTACCGGTAACGTGCGGGGCTGCCATGCTGGTGCCTTGCACGCCCAGGATGAACGTGGGCAGCGGCGCGCAGTTGACCAGCAGGCTGGTCTGGCTGCAGGCGGCCCACACGAACACGTCCCGCGTCGCGGGGGCGGGCAGCTTCGGCCCGAATGAGCTGTTGCCACCAGGGGCCGCTACGTCGATGGCGGAGCCAAAGTTGGAGTAGTACGCGAACGCATCGGTGTTCGTGAACGGACCATCGGTCGCCGTGGCACTCTGGGTCGGGCCCGTCGCCGCCACACAAATCACCGCCGGCGTGTCGCAGAACGTCTGATACGCGTTACCGTTGTGATTCAGGTTCGCCGCCGCATTCCCGGCCGAGACGACGATGGTGACGCCCCTGCTCCGCGCGAAGTTGAACACTTTCTGGAGCAACCCCACAAACCGTCCGTTGCCGGCCTTCGCAAAGGCACCGCTGAGGCTCATGTTGATCACGTCGGCCCCGTTTTGCGCGGCGTAGATCACACCGTTCAGGATAGAGCTGAACGGGCAGGCGTTGATGTAGCCACACACCTTCACGGCCACGAGCGTCGTGCCCGAGGTGATGCCCGCGGCCCGAACCGCGTTGCTGCTCACGGTCGCCGCGGTGTGCGTGCCGTGGAAGAACAGATCGGTAAACGGCTGCCGGCCCGGGAAGTACCTGGCGACGGTGTCCGCTTCGGTGAACGGTACGATCACGGTGTCCTTGTTGATCACTGCCTGGGCCAGGAACGTCCCGAGCAGGTCGACCGAGCGATTCAGGTCCACCCGGCCGAGCAGGTCGGCGTGGAGATAATCGATCCCCGAGTCGAGCATGAAGATCGACACGTTGGAGGAGCCGAGAAAGCCGTGCGCCCAGGCGGCGTCGGCCTGCACGGCGCGCATGTTCCACTGCCGAGCGAATCGCACGGCGCCCGCCGGGTTCGCGTTGCTCGCCACCCCCGCGTTACCGAGCGCATCAGGCGCGGACAGCTGCGTCACCTCGAGCGGGATCGCGGCGTCGGCGTCCACTGTGAGAATCCCCCTCGCGGCGGCGAGCCGCGTCGCGACCGCTCCGCTCAGGCCGCTCACCGTCGCGAGCCCGCTGCCCGGCGCCACCCACACAACCGTGCCGCCCAGGGCGTGCACCCGCGCGCCGAAATCCACGGGGACCGCGCCCGCAAACGACACGATGTGACGTCCGGTGCCGGCGACCGTACCGCTCGTTGCCGCGGTGCTCAGGGTCATGGCCGAGAGTCCGGGCGCGCGGCGCGCCGCCTGCTCGGAGGGAACGCGCGCGTCGTCGAGACACGCAGCCATCGCTACCAGCCCGAGGGTCGCGAGTCGAAACGCGGACGAGGGAAGGGACACGACTGCCTCGCGGAGAGGGGGACGGGAAACATGGTCCCGATCAGGTGGGTCAGCAAGCCGGCATGTCGGGACGGCGTCCGGCCCCGCTGGTCATTTGCCCACGCAAAAGCTCGCGAACACACGATCGAGCACGTCGTCGGGCGTCACCACACCGATCAAGTCATCCAGCGCACCGACCGCGGCCCGCAGATGCGTCGCGGCCGCCGCGGCGTCCACACCGCCCTTCCGCGCAGTCTGAAACCCCTCGATCTCCGCGAGCGCTCGCTCCAGCGCCTCGCGGTGGCGCGCCCGCGTGACGACCGGCTCCACGTCGCCCAGCGCGAGCAGGCGCCCAAACGCGGCTTCGGCGAGACCGCGCTTCAGCTCGGCGAGGCCCTCCCCCGTCACCACTGACACCGCGACGAAGGGCCCGTCGGACGGCGTGTCCAAGTCGGATTTGGTACGCACGAACACCACGGGGGCACTCACCTGCGCGAGGAACTCATCACGCGCATCCCTTTCCCGCTTCCCCGTTCCCGTTTCCCGATGGTCTTCGCAGAACAGCACCAGATCGGCGGCGGCGAGATACTTGCGGCTCACCTCGATGCCGAGGCGCTCGACGCGATCGTCGCTCTCCCGCAATCCGGCCGTATCGACGAGCCGGAACGGAAAGCCTTCGAGGACCCCGTGCGCCTCGATCGCGTCCCGGGTCGTACCCGGAACCTCGGTCACGATGGCGCGCTCCCGACCGAGCAGCGCGTTGAACAGGGATGACTTGCCGGCGTTGGGACGCCCGGCGATGACGAGCAGCGCGCCTTCGCGCAGCCGCTCCCCCTCGGGAGCCGTGGCGATGAGGTGCGCGATCCGCTGCCGCGCCGCGCCCCACGCGCGCTCGACTTGCTCGGGCGCCACGGGACCCTCGTCCTCTTCGGGAAAATCGATCTCGTACGCGATCAGGGCCTCGAGCTCGATTAGCTCGGAGCGTAGCTGCTCGAGCCGCCGGGACAACCCGCGGTCGAGTTGCTGCAGCGCGCGCCGTGCCTGCGCGGGCGAGCCGGCGTCGATCAGGTCGGCCGTCGCCTCCGCCTGCAGCAGATCGAGCTTGCCGTTCAACACGGCGCGGCGGCTGAACTCCCCGGGCGCCGCGGGCCGGGCCCCGGCGGCGAGCAGTGCCGCGACGACGGCCGCCGGTACCAGCAGGCCGCCGTGCGTCGACAGCTCGACGAGATCGTCTCCGGTGTAGGAGCGGGGCGCGGGAAAACAGGCGACGAGCGCATCGTCCACGGCCTCTCCCGTGGTGGGATGCACCACGCGGACGCGGCGGACGGCACGGGGCGGGTCGGGCCGGAAGGGCTGGAGCGCGCGCGCCGCGACGTCGAACGCGCCCTTCCCCGAGAGCCGGATAAGGGCCAGGGCGGAACGGCCGGGAGGCGTGGCGAGCGCGACGATGGGATCGGACAGCACCGGCTCTTCCCCCTTCCCGTTTCCCCTTTCTCGCTTACGTCTTTCGGCCCTGCTCCCGCAGCCGACGCCGCGCGATCATGTACTGCTGCGGGATGCTGAAGATGTTGCTCACGGCGTAATACAGGTTCAGCCCCGAGGCGAAACGGAGAAACAGCAGCGTCATGAACGCCGGCATGAAGTACAGCATGGTCTTCGCCTGGGGATTCGGCGGTACGCCGATCTGGCCGACCTTGGACAGCACGAACATCGACAGCCCCATGACGATCGGGATGATGTAGTATGGGTCGGCACGCGCCAGGTCGGGGAGCCACAGGAAGGGGACACCCCGGAACTCGATCGTGTTCGCGAACACGAAGAACAGCGCGAACAGCACCGGCATCGGCAGGAGCATCGGCAGGCAGCCGCCGAACGGACTGACGTTGTGCTCCTTGTAGAGCTTCATCATTTCGCGCTGCAGCCGCTCGGGCTCGTTCTTGTAGCGATCCTGGACCTGCTTCAGGAGCGGCGCGACCCCCTGCATCCGGATGCTCGATTCCATCGCCTTCTGGTTCAGGGGCCACAACAGGCCGCGCACCAGGACGCCAAAAATGATGAGCACCCAGCCGTACGCGAGCTTGAGCCGGTCGTGCATCCAGATCAGGATGTTCACCACCAGCGCCGACACCGGTTGGATGATCGGCCGCAGGAACCCGCCGTACGGATTGGCGTCGTCTAGGTCGTGCGCGAGCTGGGCCAGGCGGCGATACTCGAGCGGGCCGACATACAACTGGTACCGGAAATCCCCGGCCGGCACGGGCAGGGTGAGCGTCACCGCCGCCCGCGTCGCCACGGCCGAGCGACCGAACAGCGACGAGGCCGTGACGCTGCGCGGCCCACCCTCCACGATGGCGGCGCCGAAGTGCGGCTGGTTCTCCTCGAAGGCGAGCCCTGCCAGGAAGAAGTACTTGGACTTGACGCCGGCCCACTCGAACGGCCCGTCCAGAATCCTGCGCTCGCCGGGCTTGAGGGCCCCGAAGTCCGTGCTCTGCGTCTTCGCCGCCTTGGTGACGACCGCGTAGTGACGGAAGTCGTCCATCGAATCCGCCTCGACTGAGCGGAGCCCGTCCCCCATTCCCACTAGCAGGGTCGCGCCGCCCGAGCCGAAGCCGGCGAGGCGGCCCTGCGCCGCGAATCGATACTCCGCGGCGTAGAAGCGGTACTCGAGCGCGATCCTGGCACCACCCCGCTCGGCCGTGAAGCTCAGCAGCGCGGTGTCACGGCCCTCCCCGACACGGACGCGGGTGGCGCCCGGCGTGAATATCCAGTCGGCGAGCGTCGCGGTGTCGCCCCCCGCGGTGAGGGCGTAGCGCAGCCAGGGGCGGCCGACCGGGACGAGTTGCACGGGACGCCCCGAGTCGGGGGCGGCGAACGAGCGGTACTCCAAGAGCTCCGCGCTCACCAGCGACGCGCCCCGTGTGCTGAACCCGAGCCGATACGTGGGCGAGGTGACCCACACGGTCTCAGCGGGAGCCCCGGCGGGCGGCAGGACCGGCGGGCGGGCGGCCTGGGGTTCGGGTGCCGTGCGAGCCTCGGCTTGCTTCGCCGCGGTGCCGGTGTCACCGACCGCCGGTCCACCCGTCCGCCCGACCGTCTTTTTCGGCGGAAACAGGATGCTCGGCAACACTGCCACGATGAGCATCAGCAAGATGGCCAGAATGATGCGTCGTTCCACGTGGCCTCTAGGCGTCTCGGCGTCTGGGCGTCTGGTCTTTCATGGCACCGGATCGTACCCACCGGGGTGCAGCGGGTGGCACCGCAGGATCCGCCGCACACCGAGCCACGCTCCCCGGACCACGCCATGGCGCTCCACCGCTTCGTACGTGTAGCGCGAGCACGACGGCTCGAAGCGGCACTGCGTGACTACCCAATGCGACAGCGTCAGCTGATACGCGCGAATCAACGCCAGAAGTGCGCGTCGCGGCCAGCGACCCACGCTCATATGAGCCGGCTCACCAGGTCCGCCAACTCGGCGCGCAGCGTCGCAAAGGAGGCCGCGTACGCGGCGCGCTTCGCGCGCACCACGAGATCGACGGCGGGCAGGGTCGGCAGCGCATCGCGTCTCAGAATTTCTTTCACGCGACGGCGCAGGCGGTTGCGGGCCACCGCGGTGAACTGAAAGCGGGGAACGACGATGCCCAAGCGCGGGTGGCCCATCGGATTGGGACGCCACGCCAGGTCGAGATGCGAGGTGCGCAAGCGGCGACCCTCTTCCCAGCAGGCAGTGAGCTCCGAGCCGCGCGCCAGACGCACGCGACGCGGATACCGTTCTCTCGTTAGCGACTCCGGTGCTTGGAGGGCAGGCGGACCGTGAGGCGCTTGCGCCCCTTCTTCCGCCGGCGGGACAGGACCGCGCGGCCCCACACGTCTTTCATCCGCGCGCGGAATCCATGCTTGTTGATGCGCCGCCGATTGCGCGGGCGATACGTCGGACCCATACATTCCTCTCGAGAGGCGGGGAAGGTACACTGTCGCGAGCGCGGCGGTCAAGGTTGACTTTTCCACATACGACCCGTACTTTCGGGCCGCCCTTGCAGGACGTCCCACCTTTCGTCAATCGCGGATGGAGCAGTCTACTAAAGAAGCCTGGAAACGCCTCCTCGACGAAGCACGGCGGGAACTCCCTGACGCCACCGTGCGAACGTGGCTCGAGCCGGCAGAGCCGATCGCGCTGGACGACGGTCGGTTGATCGTCGGGGCCCCCGATCAATTCGCGGTGGAGTGGAACGAGTCGAAGCACGCCGGCGTGCTGGCGCGCGCCGCGGAGCGCGTGTTCGGTCGTCCGACGGCCGTGGTGTTCCGCGTGCAGGAGGATCGTCAGCAGCGCCCCCAGATGGATTTTTTCGTGGCGCCACGCGAGGCGGTCGCGCTCGACAAGACCGGCGTCCCCACGACGCCGCTCAACGAGCGGTACACGTTCCAGACCTTCGTCATCGGCAAGTCGAACGAGCTGGCGGCGGCCGCCGCGCATGCCGTCGCGGAAGCGCCGGGCAAGACCTACAACCCGCTCTTCATCTACGGCGCGACCGGCCTCGGCAAGACGCATCTGATGCAGGCCGTCGCCCACGCCGTACTGACGAAGTACCCCGAGACGCGGGTCCACTACTTCGGGGCCGAGCAGTTCATCAACGAGGTCATCGAGTCGATTCACGCGCGCACGATGTCCGAGTTCCGGCGTCGCTACCGCAACGATGTGGACCTCTTCCTCGTCGACGACGTGCATTTCCTCGAGGGCAAGGAAATGACGCAGGAAGAGTTCTTCCACACCTTCAACGCGCTGTTC
>QHTP01000235.1 GCA_003220855.1 Gemmatimonadota bacterium | reverse complement strand
GCCGGGCCGTGGTTCGCGGCCGAGTTCCGCTGCACCTACCGGCGCCGCCGCACGGGCGAGTGGGTGGATACCCGCGGCGCCATCTTCTGTGAAACCAAGGACGCCAAGATCAGCGAGATGCGCATGTACTGGCATCGGAACCCCTAGACGCCACTAGATGCCCTGGCGCGCGCGGGCGTACTCGAGCGCCTGCTCCATCAGCTCGGCGCTGCGCAATCCCACCCGCATCGCCTCCGTGACGGCGTCTTCTTCTTCCATCCCCTGCTCCAGCATGAAATAAGGGATGAGACCCGCCCCGACGCGATTGCCGCTGGCGCAGTAAACGAACGCGGGGCGCTTGCCCGCGAGCTCGCGCACCGCGGCGACGAAGCTCGTGAAGGTGGCGTCGCTCACCGCGCCGTGCCCGATCGGGATGCTGCGATACTCGAGCCCCGCGGCCACCACCGCGTCGGGCGTGCGGAACGGGCGCGGCTCCATCGCCTCCCGGATGTCGATCACCACGGCGCACCCCGCGCGCTTCAGGGCCGCGAGATGCTCGGGCGCGGGCTGTCCACCCGTCACGACTCCCGGGATCGGCTCGCAGGCGTTGGGGACGCCGGCAATGGCATCGAGCAGTTGGCTCATTGGCAGGACCGCGGCTAGCTTTCCCCGCACAATCTATCTCATGTCGCTCCGCATGGCGTCGTCCCGCCGTCCCTCGCTGCGCGTCCACTTGAAGCCGCACCACAAGCTGTGGCTCAACTGGGACGGTGCGTTCCTCATGGGGCCGCGCTATCTGCGGTTTCTCGACGCCGTCGATCGCACCGGCACCATCCGGGCGGCGGGCCGCGAAGTCGGGTGGAGCTATCGCACCTGCCTGAACCGCATCCGTGAAATGGAGCGGGTGCTGGGCGCCAAGGTGCTCGCCACCACGCGCGGCGGCGCCCGACGCGGCGGCGCCCGCGTCACTCCCGAAGCGCGGCGCCTGGTCACGCTGTTCGCCCGGTGGAAGCGCGAGGCGGTGCGCCTCAGCGACGTGGCGTTCCGGAAGATCCTGCCCCGATAGGCATCGTCTTGCCTATCGGCGGGGCACGCGGTAGCTTGCCCGCGTGCGCTCGGGCCCCGTCGTCGCGGTCCTCACCCTCTGCACGGCGCTGCGGCTGCCGGCGCAGGCCCCCGCCCCCCAGTCATTCTCGACCACTCCCAAGCTCACTGGCTACCTCCAGCCTCGCTTCCAGACGCTCGGCGACACCGCATCGTTTTTTCTGCGGCGGGCCCGCTTCGCGGTGGAAGGCAACATCACTCCCTGGGCGGCGTACCGCGCCCAGGTCGAGATGCGCACCCTCGGGGCGGCGGCGACGCCCGCTGCGTCGCCGCTCACCCTCTCGGCGACCGACCTGTTCATCCGTCTGACCCACCGCCGCTGGGGCGGCACGGTGGGCCAGTTCCGCGTGCCGTTCGCGCTCGAATCATTGCTCGGCTCCACCACGCTCGAGACCAGCGAGCGGTCGCGCATCGTCAACGCCGCCAAGCGCGACATCGGCGTGCAGGCCGACTGGACCGTCGCCGGCCGGCTGGTGCTGCAGGCCGCGCTGGTGGACGGCGAGGGGCCGAACCGGACCACCAGCACCAATCCCGACAACCGTATGGCCTACTTCGCGCGCGCCGTGGTCACGCCGGTGAAGGGGCTCGACATAGGCGGAGCATTCGAGGGTTACAGCGATTCGAGCGGCGCCAACGTGCAGAGCGTGTACCGCGCCGCGCGTTGGACGGCGCGCGCCGAGTACATCGACGAGCACAATCGCCGCACCCCGGTGCATACCAGGGGCTGGTACGGGCTCGCCGGCTACTATGCGATCCCGCAACGCGTGGAGCTGGTCGGGCGGGTCGAGCAGTTCGACCCGAGCGATCGGGTCGCGACCGATCGCTCCACCGGCTACCTGATCGGCCTGCAGTACTTCATGCGCGGCGACAACTTCAAGATCCTCGCCGACTATGAAGTGTTCCGGGAGCAGACGGTGCAGGTGAGCAACAACCGCGGTGTGGTGCAGATGCAGGTGCGGTGGTGAAGGTCGGACGGTTGGACAGGCGGACCGTCGGACTGTGGCTGCTGGCCGCGACGGGTCTCCTGTCCGCCCGTCTGCCCGTCCGGCAGTCCGACCAGGTCATCCTCGCCACCACCACCTCGACCCGCGACGCCGGGCTGCTCGATTCGCTGCTGCCCGTGTTCGAGCGACAGACGCGTTACCACGTGAAGGTGATCGCCGTGGGCAGCGGCCAGGCGCTGGCGATGGGGCGCCGTGGCGACGCCGACCTGGTGCTGTCGCACGCCCCCGAAGCGGAGCGCGCACTGGTCGATTCGGGCCACTTCGTGCGGCGGCGGCTGGTGATGCACAACGAGTTCCTCGTGGTGGGGCCCGCGTCCGATCCGGCCGGGCTGCGCGGCCTGAGTGACGCGGTGGCCGCGTTCCGCCGGCTCGCCGAGCGTCGTGGTCCCTTCGTGTCGCGCGGCGATCAGTCCGGGACTCACCAGCGCGAGCAGCAGATCTGGAAGCGGGCGGCGGGATCGCCCCCCCGGGACGGCTGGTACGTCGAGTCCGGCCAGGGCATGGGGGCGACGCTGCAGCTCGCCGACGAAAAGCGTGCCTATACCCTCACCGATCGGGCGACCTACCTCGCGTGGCGCGACAAACTGCAGCTCGTGCCCATGGTCGAGGGCGATTCCCTGCTGTACAACGTCTACCACGTGCTCGAGCTCAACCCCAAGAACGCGGCGCGCGTGAACCTGGCCGGCGGCCGGGCGCTGGCCGACTTCTTCGTCGCGCCCGAGACGCAAGGATTAATCGCCGGCTTCGGGAAGGCGCGCTTCGGCCAGAGCCTGTTCGTCCCCGATGCGGGGAAGCCGGACCGCTGGTAGCCCTGTCTCATGGAGAGACAAACATGTCTCCCAGGTGGGTCACCCCTTAACCCGCGGCGCGGGATGCGGTCCCAAAGGAACCGGCATGCTTCTTGATCGCTTGCCAGGGATGAGGGTATATAGAGGATAAACCCATGCTGCTTCCATTGATGCTCTCGCTCGTAGGCTCCGCGCTCGCTCCCGCGAACGCGGCGTCCGCTCGAGTCGTGAGCGACGATCCACCGGTCAAAGTCTGGCTCAATCACGACAATTATCAGCGTGGCGATAAGGCGCGCGTCAACGTCCGCCTGGGCGACGACGGCTACGTCGTCGTGCTGCGCGCCGACGCCGACGGCCGGGTGCGGGTGCTGTTCCCGCTCGACCCGGGCGACGACGCGTTCGTGCGCGGCGGCGAGACGATCGAAGTGCGCGGCCGCGGCGACCGTGAGGCGTTCTACGTCGACGAGCGCGAAGGCTCGGGCCTGGTGCTCGCCGCCCGCTCGGCGACGCCGTTCAAGTTCGACGCGTTCGTGCGGGGCGATCATTGGGACTACCGCGTGCTCGACGTACGTGACGCGGGTGACGACAAGGAAGCGGCGCTGGTCGACATCGCGCAGCGCATGATTCCGGACGGCCACTTCGACTACGACGCCACGAGCTACGTGGTCTCTGCGCAACGGGCCTACCGCGATTACTACCCGTCGTACTACTCCGCCGGCTTCGGCTACGGCTGGCCCTATCGTTACGGCTTCGGCTCGTGCTACGATCCGTTCTTCTATGATCCGTTCTATTGCGGGTCGTACTACAGTCCGTTCTACGATCCGTTCTTCTTCGGTGGATTCGGTTTCGGCGGGTTCGGTTTCGGCTTCCGGCAGCCCTTCGTGTATCGCCCGTTCATCTACTACACGGGCGGCGCCACGTTCTACAATCCGCCGCACAACCTGTTCGTGAATCGCTTGCGGCCCGGCGTCGGGTCCGGCCTGTATTTCAAAGATGGGCTCGGGACCAACGTGAACACGGGCGGGATCGCACCGCGGGCCCGTTCTCCCTTGAATTACGTCACGCGCTCGGACCCGCGCGGCGTTCGGGTGCGCTCGGCGGCATTCCCCGTGCGCGCGCGGTCCGATTTTCCCGATCGCCCGAATCAGAGCGACCGGCCCGACGTGAGAAACCGGCAGGACCGCCCAGATCGGCCTGCTGACCAGCCTGCCTCGCGGGCACAGCCCGAGCGGCGAGAGCCGTCGCGTGGCACTGATCGGCCCGCTCCGGTCGCGCGGCCGCGCGACTCCGGGAGCCGTGACCGCGGCTCGTCCGCTTCGCCGAGCCATAGTGGTGGTGGGGGCGGCGGCGGCGGGGGGTCTGTCAGTCGTGGTGGCGGCGGTGGTGGAGGCGGCGGCAGTCGCGGCGGCGGAGGTGGTGGGGGCGGGGGCGGGGGCGGTCGCCGGCACCCGTAGACAAGTCGATGAGGCGTTCGGTAGGGGCGCAGCATGCTGCGCCCCTGTTTTTTTCGATGCACATTCCCCCGCCATGACGGACCTCAAACGATCGCTGCGGTTGCTGGACGGGCTCGCCATGGTCGTCGGGATCATGGTCGGGTCGGGGATCTTCCGCACGCCCGGTCTCGTAGCTGCGCGGCTGGGCCGCCCATGGCTCACCTTCGTCGCCTGGATCGCGGGCGGGGCGCTGGCGCTGTTGGGCGCGCTCTGCTTCGCCGAGCTCGCGACGCGCCACCCCGCCGCCGGCGGGAAGTACGTGTACGTGCGCGAGGCGTTCGGCCCGCGCGCCGGCTTCGTGGTGGGCTGGGTCGAGGGACTGGCGATCTATCCCGCCGCGATCGCGGGGATCGCGGTCGTGGCCGGAGAGTACACCGGCCGGCTCGCGGGCCTCGACGCGGGCCACACGCGCTGGGTCGGGGCGGGGCTGGCGGCCCTTTTCACGGCAATCAATCTCGCCGGGGTCGCGTCGGGGCGCTGGGTGCAGAACCTCGTGACCGGGGCAAAAGTGCTGGCGCTGACGGGCGTCGTCGTGCTGGCCTTCGCCTTCGGCAGCGGTGCCGGTTGGCACTCGACGCTCCCCACGGCGCCGACGGGTGGCGCGACGCTCGTCGCGCTGGCGCTCGCGTCCCAGGCAGTGATCTGGACGTACTACGGCTATCTCGACGTCGCCAAGATCGCGGAAGAGGTGGTCGACCCCGGTCGCACCCTGCCGCGCATCCTGCTGGGCGGGATCGCGATTGCGGCGGCGCTCTATCTGCTCCTCAACGCGGCCTTTTTCCAGGTGCTGTCGATCGACCGCATCGCCGCCTCGAACCTGGCGCCGGGAGACGTGGCGGCCGAGCTCACCGGGGCACGCGGCGGCAGCCTCGTGGCCGCGCTGGCGGTGCTCGTGGTGCTGGCGTCGTTGAACGGGAACATCTTCGTGACGCCGCGCGTGCTGTTCGGGCTGGCGCGCGAGGGGCTGGGCCCGCGCGCGCTGGCACTCGTCAACGCCGGCGGCACGCCGTGGGTCGCGATGCTGCTCGTGGGCGCGGTGGCGATCGCGCTCGCCACCACGGGCTCGTTCGAGTCCCTGCTGGGCCTCGCCATCACGGTGATTCTCGTGATCGACAGTTTCACGGTGCTGTCGCTGTTCCGGCTGCGCGCGCGCCAGCCGGGGGCGCCGTTTCTGGTGCCGGGGTTTCCCTGGGTGCCGCTCGCGTTCGTCGGGGTCTACGCGGCGCTGTTCGTGGGGACGGCGCTCGGCCGGCCGGGGCTTGTGGCGGAAGCGCTGGCGTT
The DNA here is from genome assembly GCA_003220855.1 of Gemmatimonadota bacterium. Classification (GTDB taxonomy): domain Bacteria; phylum Gemmatimonadota; class Gemmatimonadetes; order Gemmatimonadales; family GWC2-71-9; genus AG41. Next base: position 3,633 of record QHTP01000235.1, on the reverse strand, counting down.
GCTGGTGGGGGCATATGCGCTGAGCTGGACGGTGAAGCCGGCGAAGCCGTGATACCGCCTACTCCGGCTCGAGCCCCTCGATCCGGTGCAGCTCCTGCTGACTGCTCCGCGCGTTGGCCGGCCGATACAGAATCACCCGCGCGCGCTCCAGTGTGACCAGCCCGCCCCCGATCATCTCATCCAGGTCGGGCAGGATCGACTGGATCGTCTCTTCGGTCTCCACGATCTCGATGATGAGCGGCAGGTCGAGCGAGAGCCGCAGTACCTTGTCGGTGTGCATCATACTGGATGCACCGAAGCCGGCCACACCGCGCAGCACGGTCGCGCCGGCCAGCCCCTTGGCGCGCAGCTTCTCGAGCAGCGCCTCGTACAGCGGCTTGCCGTGATACTTGTCGCTCTCGCCGATGAAGATTCGCATCAGCGTGCGCTCACCCTTGAAGCGATGCGGCATGGGGCCCCCCCCTCCCGTCACAGCAGTTTGCTCGCCAGCGCCGTTCCCGTGATCACGGCCGCGAGGCAGCCGACGATGGTGCCGCCCATGTATAACCCCGCGTACCAGTACTCGCCGTCGCCGAGCAGCCGGATGCTCTCGTAGCTGAACGTGCTCATCGTCGTGAATGCGCCGCAGAACCCGATCGTGAGGCCGCCGCGCAGCTCCGGCGTGACGACCGTGGAGCCGGTAGCGAACCGCATGATGAACCCGAGCAGAAACGAGCCGGCGAGGTTGATCGCGAGCGTGCCCGTGGGAAAGGTCCCGCTGCGGGTCTGCAGCACGCCCTGCACCAGGTAGCGCGCCAGCGTACCGAGGATGCCGCCGAGGGCGATGTAGGCGATCATGCGCACATAATAAGGACTCCTCCCCCGTTGTGGTCCGTGGGCCGAGCCCGCCCTTCAGGGCGGGGACGAACGGGGATGCTCACCCGCTCGTGCTCATTCCCCCTATCTTTTATCCCATGCCTCGCCTCGCGATCGCTCAGATCCGCCCCAGCAAGGGCGACTATGCCGCCAATCTCCAAAAGATCGGCGGCGTGCTGGCGCAGATCGCCACGCTCGACCCCCCGGTCGACCTGGTGATTTTCCCCGAGACCGCGACCTCGGGCTACTTCGTCGAGGGTGGCGTACGCGACGTCGCCGTGACCGCGGGGACGCTGTTCCGCGATCTCACCGTCGAGCATGCAGCAGCCGGAGCCCATCCAGTCGACGTCGCTGTGGGGTTCTACGAGGTGTTCCAAAACCACTTCTACAACTCTTGTCTTTACGCCTCGCTCGGCAACGTCTCTCCCGACAACGCTTCATCCAGGAACGCCTCACCCGAGAACGCTTCATCCCGTATCCTCCACGTCCACCGCAAGGTGTTCCTGCCGACCTACGGCGTGTTCGACGAGGAGCGGTTCGTGGAGCGGGGGCGCGAGATCCAGGCGTTCGACACGCGCTTTGGGCGGGTGGCGATCCTCATCTGCGAGGACGCCTGGCACTCGATCACGGGGACGATCGCGGCGCTCCAGGGTGCGCAGCTCGTGATCGTGCCGAGCGCGTCACCGGCTCGGGGCACGGGGATGGACGAGGAGGGGACCCGGTTGCCCGCCAGCGTGGTGCGGTGGGAGCGGATCCTCAAGGGCATCGCGGACGAGCACGGCGTGTGGGTCGCGTTCGCGAGCCTGGTGGGGTTCGAGGGAGGGAAGGGGTTCCCGGGTGGCTCGGTGATCGTGAGCCCGGGCGGGGAGATCGTGCTGCGTGGGCCGCTGTTCGAAGAGGCGGTGCTCACCTACGACGTCGACTTCGAGGAGCTGACGCGGGCGCGGGCGGAGGCTCCCCTGCTTGCCGACCTCGAGGTCAACCTGCCGCATCTCATCAAGAACCTCGGGAAAGAGGAAAGGGGAAAGGGGAAAGGGAAAGCGCGAGCGCCGCAGTTCGATCCGGCCACGAACGGTTCTCAGGTTTCCCCTTTCCCCATTCCCGTTTCCCCGATTCACGTGTTCGGAAAGGGTGTGGAGGAAGGAGACCCGCTCGCCATCGATCCCGATCTCGCGCGCCGCTGGCTGACGAGCTTCCTCAAGGACGAAGTCGTGCGGCGCCGTGGGTTCACCAAGGCCATCGTCGGGCTGTCGGGGGGGGTGGACTCGTCGCTCACGGCGTTTCTCGCCGTCGAGGCACTCGGCAAAGAGAACGTCATCGCCGTGCGAATGCCGTACAAGACGTCGTCCCCTGAGAGCCTGCAACATGCCCAGCTCGTCATCGACCAACTGGGGATCGCGGCGCTCACCATCGACATCACCGCCGCGGTGGATGGCTATCTCTCTCAAGTGCAAGAGAATGGTGACGCCGATCCCACCCGCCGCGGCAACGTGATGGCACGCGAGCGGATGATCGTGCTGTTCGACCTGTCCGCCAAGCACAAAGCCCTGCCCATCGGCACCAGCAACAAGTCGGAGCGGCTGCTCGGCTACTTCACCTGGCACGCCGACGACACGCCGCCGGTGAACCCGCTGGGCGACCTGTTCAAGACGCAAGTACGCGCCCTGGCGCGTCACGTCGGCGTTCCGGATGTGATTCTCCGCAAGCCGCCCACGCCCGATCTGGTCCCCGGCCAGACCACCGAGGGCGATTACGGCATCAGCTACGACAAGGTGGACCGGATCCTCTACTACCTGATCCGCGGCATGAAACCCCAGGACATCGTGGCCCGCGGCTTCACCCGCGAAGAGGTGGAGAAGGTGGCGCGGCGGCTCGACTCGACCCACTGGAAACGGCGCCTCCCGACGGTCGCGGTGATGTCGCAGACGGCGATCGGCGAGTTCTACCTGAGACCGGTGGACTACTGATGCAGCCGAAGCATCCCCGCGATTCCGAAACGATCATGTCCGAGCTGATGATGCCGCAGCACGCGAACATCATGGGCAACGTGTTCGGGGGCGTGATTCTGTCGCTCGTGGACCGGGTGGCCGCCGTGGCCGCGATCTGCCACGCCTCGAAGCCGTGCGTCATCGTGTCGGTCGACAAGGTGGACTTCAAGGAGCCGATCCATGTGGGCGAGCTCCTGACTGCGTACTCGCGCGTCAACTTCGCGGGCCGCACCTCGATGGAAGTGGGCGTGAAGATCATCGCCGAGAATGTGCTCACGGGCGAGAAGCGGCACACCAACTCGTGCTACGTCACGTACGTGGCGCTGGACGACACGGGCGTCCCCACCGAGGTGCCGCCGGTCGTGCCCGAGACGCCCGACGAGAAGCGGCGGTATAACCGGGCGGCGAAACGGCGCGCTTCTCGGGTGATGGACCGCAGATACGATACTGGTGCGGGGGAGTGACGAATGCGGAATGCGGAATGCGGAATGCGGAATTGAAGTGAAGCATCTCTGCCCAGGGACGCTCGCACTGCCATTCCGCATTCCGCATTCCGAATTTCGCATTGGGGTGGAGCGGTGAGAGTGGTAGCGGTCTTCAGCGGCGGCGGCGCGAAGAGCCTCGCCCACGCCGGCGCCTGGAAGGCCCTCACCGAGGCCGGCCTCACGCCCTCGCACCTCGTGGGCACCTCGATGGGCGCCGTGATCGCGGCGGCGTGCGCGAGTGGCGCGACCTACGACGAAATAGTGATCGCGGCGCGCTCTCTCTCCCAGCGCGACGTGGCGCGGGT
>QHTP01000234.1 GCA_003220855.1 Gemmatimonadota bacterium | reverse complement strand
CACGGGGGTCGTCGGCGTCACCGTCCCGCTCCCCGCCGCCGGCGTGAACGTCACCGCCACGCCCGCCACCGGATTTCCGCTCGCGTCCTTGGCGATCACCGACGGTGGCGCGCTGACGGCCGTGCCGGCCGTGGCCGACTGACTCGTCGCACTGTTCGCCGCAATCGTAGCCGCCGCCCCCGCCGTCCCGGTCGCCGTGAAGGTCACCGGACTCCCGGCGAGTGCCCCGGAACTGGCGGTCAGCGTGTTGCTGCCGGCCGTGGTGCTCAGCGTCCAACTCCCCACCGTCGCCACGCCACTCGTGTTGGTCGTCTGGCTCCCGCCGGTGATCGTGCCGTTCCCGGGGGCCGCCGCGAACGTCACCGCCACCCCCGTGACGGGGTTCCCGTTCGCGTCTTTGACGATCACCGACGGCGGCGCGCTGACGGCCGTGCCCACCGTGGCCGCCTGGTTCGTGGGACTGATTGCCGCGATCGTCGCCGCCGCCCCCGCCGTCCCCTGCGCCGTGAACGTCACGGGGCTGCCCGCCAAGGACGCTGAAGTAGCCGTCAACGTGTTCGATCCCGCCGTGGCGCCGAGGGTCCAGCTTCCCACGGTCGCGATCCCATTCGCGTCGGAGATCTGGGCCGCTCCGGTGACGCTCCCGCTCGCGGGACCGGCGGCGAACGTCACCGACACGCCGGAGATCGGGTTGCCGAATGTATCGGTCACGACGACGGACGGTGGGACGGGAACGGCCGTGCCGGCCGTCGCGGTCTGTCCGTTCCCCGCATTCGGCCCGATGATGGCCGCCGCCGCGGCGTTCACTGTCACGGTAGCTGTCTGCGTGACCACCACGGTGCCGTTCACCGTAGCCGTCACGGTCTTCGTCCCCGCGGCGGTCGAGCTCAAGGTGCCGGTGATCTGCCCGCTGGGATTGGTCGTGCCGGCGGGCTGGGTCAGCGTGACCCCCGTCTCGGGGTTGGACGCGAGCGTCACCGTCGCCCCGCTCACCGGGTTCCCGTTGGCATCCTTGACCGTCACCGTGATCGTGCTGGCGCTCGACCCGGAGCTCGCGGTGATCGTGCCGGGCGAGGCCGCCACGAGTGACTGACTCGCGCTCGGGCCGGCGGGGCTCACGGTCACGGTCGCGGTCTGGGCGACCGTGAGCGTGCCGTTCACGGTGGCCGTCACGGTCTTCGTCCCCGCCGCCGTCGAGCTCAAGGTCCCGGTGATCTGCCCACTGGCGTTCGTCGTCCCCGCCGGCTGCGTCAGCGTGTTACCCGTCGCGGGTGTGGCCGCCAGCGTCACCGTCGCTCCACTCGCCGGATTCCCGTTGGCATCGCGCACCGTCACGGTGATGGTGCTGGTGCCGAGGCCCGCCGTGATCGTCTGGGGCGCCGCCGCCACCGTCGATTGCGTCGCACTCGGGCCGCCCGCTGTCGCCGTCGCAGTGAAGGTGACCGGGCTTCCCGCGAGTCCGGCCGACGTCGCGCGCAGCGTGTCCGTCTTGGCCGTCGTCCCCAAGGTCCAGGAATTCGCCGCGGCCACTCCGCTCGCGTTGGTCGTGACCGCCGTCGCCGGATCCACGGTCCCGTTGTCGCCCGTGGTCGCGAACGTCACCGCCACCCCCGTCACGGGATTGCCGAACTGGTCGCGGACGATCACGGAGGGCGGCGTGGCGATCGCCGTGCCGACCGTCGCGGTCTGGTTGTTTCCGGCGTTGAGCGCGATCTGGGTCGCGGCGGCGGCCGTCCCCGTTGCCGTGAACGCGACCGGGCTACCCGTCAAGCCGGAGGAGGTCGCGGTCAGGTTGTTCGCGCCCGCCGTGTTGCTCAACGTCCACGAGGTCAACGCGACGATGCCGCTCGCGTTCGTCAGGATCGGCGTCGTGGGATTCACGCTGCCACTCCCCGCGGCCGGCGTGAACGTCACCGCCACACCCGGCACCGGGTTGTTGAACTGGTCGCGCACGATCACCGCGGGCGGCGTCGCGACGGCCGTGCCGACCGTGGCGGTCTGGTTGTTCCCGGCGTTGACGGCGATCGACGCCGCGGTGGCGGGCGTCACGTTGAACGGAGCGCTCGGCCCCGAGGCGAGGCCACCCGAGCTCGCGACGAGTGTGTAGCCGCTGCCCGCCTTATCAAGGCTGGCATCGTCGAACGTCGCCACGCCGCTCACGGCATTGCGAGGAGTGACCGTGAGCGCGCCGCCGCTCGGGTTGGTGCCGATGGCGAGCGTGATCCCCGCCGTCGCCGCGGTGACCCGATTGCCGAACTGATCGCGCACTTCGACCTGCGGGGCGGGCGTGATGTGCGCGCCGGCGGCCACGTTGCTGGGTTGCACGACCCAGGCCAGGGTATCCGCGGCGGCGGGCGTCACCGTCACGCTGGCCTGCTGGGCGATCGCGACCGTCCCGACCGTGGCCGACACCGTCTTGGTCTGCGCAACGGTGGAGCTGAGCGTGCCCGTCGCGACGCCGTTCGTCGCCGTCGCACCGGACGGCTGGGTCAGCGTGTTGCCGCTCCCCGTCGCCGCCAGCGTGACCGGTTTGTTCTTGATCACGTTGCCGTACTGGTCCCGGGCCGTGACGGTGATCGTGCTCGCGCCTGCACCGGTCGATGCGGTGATCGTCGCGGGTGCCGCGACCACGGTAGTCTGCGAGGGGCTCACCGCCCCCGGCACGGTGAAGGCCGTGAAGCTGAGCGCCGAGCTCACACCGGTCGCCTGCGCGGTTTGGGTGCTGTCGGTCGGGGTCATCGCCGTCCCGAGCGTCCAGTTCGTCGACGCGATGCCGCTCGAGTTGGTGGTCGAGGTGAGCGGGTTGACGGAGCCGCCGCCGCCGAGCACCGACCAGCTGATGGTCACACCGGCGACGGGGTTGTTGAGCGCGTCAGCCACGCGCACGGACAACGGGACGGGCAGTGTCTGCCCCACGGTATCGGTCTGCTGCTGTCCGCCGCTGATCGCCATCTGCGTGGCGCCGCCCACTTGCGCCGTGACGCTGAACGTCACCGGGGTGAGTCCGGTGACGCTCGCGGTGCTCGTCTGCGTGCCCGGGGTGGGTCCGAGGGTGCGGGTGGTGGACGCGTGCCCGGCGACATCGGTCGCCGAGGACGTCGGGTTCACCGAGCCGCCGCCCGGTGCCGCCGCCCAGGTCACCGTGACGTTGGGCACCGGGTTGCCGTGCGCGTCGGTCACGAGCACGGTCTGCGGCGTGGCGAGCGTGGTCCCAACCTGACCCACCTGGTTATCGCCCGCGAACTTCGCCAGGGTCGCCGCCGGACCCGCCGTGCCGGTCGCCGTGAAGGTCACGGGACTGCCCGCGAGACCTGCCGAGGTCGCCGTGAGGGTGTTGGGCCCCGCCGTCGTCCCAAGGGTCCAGCTGCCGACGGTCGCGATGCCGCTCGCGTTCGTCGTCTGCTCGGCTCCGGTGACTGTCCCACCTCCCGAGGCCGCAGCGAACGACACCGCGACGCCCTGTACCGGATTGTTGGTTGCATCGCGCACGATCACCGAGGGCGGCGCGGCGACCGCCGTTCCCGTGGTTGCTGATTGACCATCTCCCGCGTTGGGCGCGATCTGGGTCGCGGTGCCGGCGCCCACGTTCACCGTGGCCGACGTGACGCTGTCGACCCCGCTCGCGCCGAAGCGCAGCGTGCGGGGGCCGACGGTACCGGCGATGGAGAGGTTCGTGAACACCGCCTGGCCGTTCGCTCCCGTCGCGGCCGACGTCGTCCCACCGAGCGTGCCACCCCCCGACTGGATCTTGACGCCAACCGAGACGCCCGCCTGGCTCACCGGGTTGCCCGAGGCGTCCTGGAGCTGGATCACCGGCTGCTGTGGGAACGGGATGCCGCTCTGGACAGTCGCGGACGGCTGCGTGGCGATCGCGAGCCGGGTTGCGGTGCCCGCCGTCGCCGTCGCCGTGAACGTGACGGGGCTGCCCACCAGCGTGCCGGATGTGGCCGTCAGGGTATTCGGCCCCGCAACGGTGCCGAGGATCCATGTGGTCACGGCGGCGATGCCGTCGGCGCCGGTGATGACGGGAGTGGTCGGGTTCACGCTGCCGCCCCCCGTGCCGGGCGCGAACGTCACCGCGACGCCGGCAACGGGATTGCCGTGCTGATCGGCCACGATGACGGCCGGCGGCACGGTCACCGCGGTCCCCACCCGCGCCGACTGCGCGTCGCCGGCGTGGACCGCGATCTGGCTCGCGGCGCCCGCCGTTGCGGTAGCCGTGAAGGTCACGGGACTTCCCTGGAGCGAGCCCGAGGTGGCCGTCAGCGTGTTCGGTCCCGCCGTATTGCCGAGTGTCCAGCTCGTCACCGTGGCGATGCCGCTGGCGCCGGTCGTCTGCGCAGCGCCCGTGACGGCGCCGCCGCCGGTCGCAGGGGCGAAGGTCACGGCGACACCCGCGACGGCATTGCCGAACGCGTCGCGCACGATCACCGAGGGGGGCACCGGCACAGCCGTCCCGACCGTCGCCGACTGTCCGTCGCCCCCGTTGCTCGCGATGACCGCCGCGGGGGCAGCGACGACGGTCACGCTCGCCGTCGCGCTCACCGCGGTCGTCCCGTTCACCGTCGCGCTCACGGTCTTCGTCTCGGTCTTGCTCGAGCTCAGCATCCCGGTGACCTGCCCATTCGCTCCCGTCGCGCCGACAGGCTGGGTGAGCGCGTTGTTTGCGCCGGTCGCGGCGAGGGTCACCGCCGCCCCGCTCACCGGGTTCCCGAACTGGTCGTTCACCGTCACGGTGATGGTGGCGGGGCTCGCGCCGCTCGACGCCGTGATAATGGAAGGAGCCGCGGCCACGAGCGACCGTGCCGCGCTCGGCGCACCCGCCGTCCCGGTAGCCGTGAATGTGACCGGACTGCCGTTCACCCCCGGCGCGGTGGCGGTCAACGTGTTCGCGCCCGCGGTCGTGCCGAGCGTCCAACTCCCCACAGCCGCGATGCCGCTGGCGTTGGTCGTCTGACTCGCGCCGGTGATGCTCCCGCTTCCCAGGCCGACCGCGAATGTGACCGACACGCCCTGGACCGGATTGCCGTTCGCGTCCTTCACGATCACCGCGGGCGGCGTGGCCACGGCGGTGTTCGCGGTCGCGGTCTGGCTGTCTCCGCCGCTCACCGCAATGCTCCCGGCGTTGCCGGCGGTTCCGGTCGCGGTGAACGTCACGGGGCTGCCGGTGAGCCCGGTGGCAACGGCCGTCAACTTGTTGGCTCCCGCCGTGGTGCTGAGGGTCCAGCTCCCAACGGTGGCGATACCGCTCGCGTCAGTGGTGTGGTTCGCCCCGGTGATGGTGCCGCTCCCCGCCGCGACCGCGAACGTCACCGCCACGCCCGACACCGGGTTGCCGCTCGCGTCCTTGACGATGACCGACGGCGGGATCGGGACGGCCGTGCCGGCGGTGACGGTCTGGTTGTTCCCCGCGTTGACCGCGATCTGCGTCGCCGCCCCGCCGATGACCGTCACGCCGCGGGAGGTGACAGTCGTAACGCCGGCGCCGGCGGAGAAGCTCAGGGTCCGCGGGCCGACCAGGCCGGTGATCGTCAGGTTCACGAAGGTCGCTCTTCCCGACGCGTCGGTCGCCACCGGGTTCGTGCCCGAGAGCGCCGGGCCTCCGCTGGCGATCGCCGCGGTCACGGACGTGCCGGCCTGACTCACGGCGTTCCCTGCCGCGTCCTGCAGCTGTAGCACTGGCTGCCGCGCAAACGCGATCCCACTCTTGGCCGTGTCCGACGGCTGGGTGACGAGGGCGAGCTGCGCGGCGGGACCGGCAGCGAGCGTGATCGTGCCCGAGGTCACGGGAGCGAGACCCGAGGCGGTGAAGGTGACCGTGTAGACGCCCGTCGCGCCACTGATCGAAAGGCCCGCGAACGTCGCGAGACCCCCGGCGTCGCTGGTGGCGACAGCCGACGCGACGCTCGCTCCCGGGGGTCCAGTCGCGATCGCCGCGGTCACAAGGACCCCCTGCGTGTTGACGGGATTGCCGTTCGTATCCTGCACCTGGACCGTCGGCTGGCGGGTCAGGGGCACCCCACTTTGCGCGGTCGCCGCTGGCGCGGTCACCAGGGCGAGCTTGCCCGCCGCGGCCGCGGTGATGGTGAAGGGCGCGCTGGTGCCCGTCGCGAGCCCCGTCGCAGCCGCCGTGAGGGTGTAGCCCGCCCCGGCTTTGTCGATGGTGAGTCCCGAAAAGCTCGCGATCCCGGTGACCGCCGTCTGGGTGGCGGTGCCCGACAGCGTCCCGCCGCTGGGGTTACTGCCGATGGCGAGGGTCACGTTGGCGGCGAACCCGGTGGCGGTATTGCCGAAGCTGTCCCGCGCCGTCACCAGGATCGCCGGCGTGATCGCCGCGCCGGCGGGCGTCGTGCTCGGCTGGCCGGTGAAGACGAGCCGCTTCGCGGCTGCGGGCGAGATCGTGAACGAGTTGCTGGTCGCGGTGAGGGTCGAGCCGCTGAGTGTGGCGCTTGCCTGCAGCGTGTACCCGGCTCCCACATGCGCGACGCTCAGGTCGGCGAACGTGGCAACGCCGCTCTGCGCCGGTATCGTCTTGGTACCGGACAGGGTGTCGCCGCCCGGGTTCGAGGCGATGACGATCGTGACGCTGCCGTTGAAGCTGGTGAGCGTGTTGCCGAGCGCGTCCTGGGCCGCGACCTTCACGGCCGGCGTGATCGCGACGCCGGCGACTGCGGCGCTGGGCTGCACGGTGAACGCGAGCTGCGTCGCCGCCACCGCCACCTGGAAGTCGGTGGCCGACTCGGGGTTGTTACCGAAGGACAACCAGGCGCTGGCACGCGAGGTCTGATCCACGGCGCGGGCCCGCCAGTGGTAGGCCGTGTTGTCGCTCAGCCCCGCGACGGCGGCGGTGGCGACCGCCCCGTTGGCGACCGCCGGGCCGGTGCCGGTCACCACACCGTCGAACGCCGTCCCGACGGGCTTGACCTCAACCTCCAAGCGGATCTGATCACCGGGGTTGGGGTCGCTCACGCCCGCGGTGAAGATCACCGAGCGGCCCGGCGCGGTGCCCCCTACCGGAATGACGGTGCTGCCGTCACTCTGGAGCTGTGCCAGGTTCGTCGGTGCGTTGGGAGGCTGGGGAATCGTGGTGGTGAAGTCGACCGCCGTCTCGTCGTTCCCGCCGAACGCGCTCCATGCGCTCGCGCGACCGGTCTGGTCGACGACCCGCGCCTGCCAGTGGTACGCGGTGTTGTTCGCGAGCCCGGCTAGTGCAACGAAGGCGATGGCGCCGTTCGCCACACGGCCGCTCGAGCCGCTCGCGACGTTCGCGAAGGGCGTGCCGACGGGCTGGGCCTCCACCTCGAGCCCCAGGGAGTCGCCGGCGTCGGGGTCGGTCACGGTGCCGCGTAGCACGATCCCGGATTGATCGGTCGTGCCGCCCAGCGGCACAGTGGTGATCGAGTCGGTCCGCAGCTGCGCCAGCGCCGTTGGGACGGCGGGCGGACGAGGCCAGGTGACACTGAGCGTGAAGGCGCCTGTCTGCCCCTGACCTGCCGCCGCTTCTATCTGATAGGTCCCCGTGGTGGCGAGACGCTGGTAGCGGATGCAGGACGTGCCGCAGCCGCCGCCCTGCGCCAGCACCGGCGCCCCCGGAGCCAGCGATGAGTCGAGCATCACGTAGCCGTCCAACGCCGTGGACGTCATCAGCACCGAGATCGAGTCGCCGGCGTGCCCGGTGAAGCCGTAGACGCGCGCGAAGCTGTTGGGTTTGTGCGGGGCCGAGCAGTCACGCGTGGTGAGCGAGTCGCGCAGCGCGACGTTCGGCGTGATCGAGTCGATCCTGCAGGGGTGCACGACGAACTCGACCGGCACCAGAGCCGGACTGCCCCGCGCATTCTCGGCGATGACGACCAGCGTGTCGCGATACACCCCGGTGGCGAGACCGACGGGATTGAAGGAGAGACGCAGTTGCGCGGGCGCGGTGCCGCCGCTGGAACTGACCGAGAGCCATTGCCCGCCGAGCACGAGGCGCACGCTCCAGGAGAGGGTGCCCTGCCCCGCGTTCGTGACGGCGACGCTATCCGCCCGCGCCGCCGCGCTCCCCTCGGCCGCGGAGTCGTGAACCTGCACCGGCGCCACGTCGAGCGTCGCGATGGGCGGCGGGGTGTTGGTGAGCTTGTCGACCTGACAGGTCGCGAGGAGGAACAACGGCAGCGCACGCGCCACGGCGCCCGCAGCCCGTTGGCCGCGGGCGAGAGTCTGCTGCAACCCGCTCACGTTCCCAAAAGGGCCCAAATTGTCGCCCGAGTGGCGTCGAAACGACAGGTGCAGCAAGCCCCATACCGGCTGCTTTGGGAGGTGGGGACGGAGCGCCACGGTGGGGAGTGTGGCTGATCTGCTACACCCTGGGGCGAGGGGGGTGCCGGCGGGCTAAGTTAATGGGCGGTACAGGACTCGAACCTGTGACCTCCGGTATGTGAGACCGGCGCTCTAACCAGCTGAGCTAACCACCCGTAAAGGCTAGACGCCGAGACGCCGAGACGCCTAGACGCCGAGGACAGACCCAAGTTCAACGCACCGCTGCACACCACTAGGCGTCTCGGCGCCTGCGCGTCTAGGCGTCGAGCAGTTAGGCGTGGGCCCTCCAGGACTTGAACCTGGGACCTACGGATTATGAGTCCGCTGCTCTAACCACCTGAGCTAAGGGCCCGCAGGGAAACAAAGATAATGCGGATTGCGGATTGCGGAATGCGGATTGGACTCCCGGCCGTCGGTGCGCGGGACCGCTTCCGTCCACTCCGCAATCCGCAATCCACAATCCGCAATCGCCTCACATGCGCCGCGTCCTGATCATCTCTCACGCCTACCTGTCCGCCGCCAACCGCGGCAAGTTGCGCGCGCTCGCTTCCCGCGGCGTGGACGTCACGGTGGGCGTCCCGCAGCGCTGGCGCGACCCCGTGCTCGGCGCGACGACGGAGATCGCCTGGGAGCGTCAAAACGGAGTCGAGGTGTTCCCCATCCCCGCCCGCCGCCACGGCGAGGCCCAGCTGCTCAAGTTCGGCGGCCGCGCGCTGCACGCG
>QHTP01000339.1 GCA_003220855.1 Gemmatimonadota bacterium | reverse complement strand
CCGTGTTCGTGAGCGGCGGGATCAGCGGCTTCTTCCTGGCGCAACCGTCGATCGATACCTACCTGCACGGCACCTATTTCGTGGTGGGCCACTTCCACTTCGTCATGGGAGTCGCCGCCATGTTCGGCATCTTCGCCGCGACCTACTTCTGGGCGCCGAAAATGTTCGGCCGCATGATGAGCGAGACGCTGGGGAAGTGGCACTTCTGGCTCACCTTCGTCGGCGTGTATTGCGTCTTCATGCCGATGCATTATCTCGGCCTCGCCGGCAACGTCCGCCGCTACTCGGCGTTCACGGACGACTACTTGAAGCCGCTGATCCCGCTGCACCGCTTCATCACGATCGCCGCGCTGTTCACGGGCGCGGCCCAGCTGATCTTCCTCTTCAACCTCATCCGCAGCCGGTTCCGGGGCCCACGCGCCCCCGACAACCCGTGGGAGGCGACCTCGCTCGAGTGGTCCACGACCTCCCCGCCGCCGTTCGACAATTTCGGGGGACGCCCGCCCGTGGTGGAGCGGGGTCCCAACGAGTACGGTGTCGGGAGCGGCGCCCGCGGGGCGGACTATCTCATGCAAGCCGCGGCCGCACCGCCGGGCGTGCATTGACGGGCGTGCCGTGACGACCGTCGCCTCGCCGCCACCGCTGCCGCCGCCACCACCGGGCGCCGCGGCGCCACCCCTCGTCGCGGAGGTGCCGCTCAGGCCGGCCGAGACGGGTGTGTGGATCGCGATCGCGACGATCTCCATGACGTTCGCGGCGCTCACCAGCGCCATGGTGGTGCGGGGGAGCGCCGCCCCCGATTGGCGGCACTTCCGGCTGCCGCCGCTGCTCTACGTCAACACCGTCGTCCTGCTCGCCTCGAGCGCCGTGCTCGAGGCCGGGCGGCGGCGCCGCGCGGCCGGCCTGGTCCGAATCACCTTCGGCTTGGGTTTCCTGTTCGTCGCCGGCCAAGTGGTGGCGTGGCGCCAGCTCGCGGCCCAGGGGTTGTTCCTCGCGACCAGTGCCAGCAGCGCCTTCTTCTACGTCTTCACGGCGCTGCATGGGCTGCACCTACTGGGTGGCCTCGGCGGCTTGGCCTACGTGCTGCGGCGCTTCGGGACGGCAGGTCGCGGTCCGGCGCCCGTTGCCGCGCTCGGCGCGGCGGCGCTGTACTGGCACTTCATGGACGTGCTCTGGCTGTACCTGCTCGTGCTGCTGGCGTTTCGGGTCTAGGGCCCGGGGGAGGACGCAAGGTGAGCGAGGCTGCGACGACGCTGCGGGCACCGCCCGGAGCCCTGACGGAGGGCTCGCCCTACGGCATTCCCTCCCGCAAGCTTGCGATGTGGCTGTTCATCATCGCCGACGCCGCGACGTTCGGGGCCATCCTGTTCGCCTACGGGTATCTCCGTCTCGCCAATCCGGATTGGAGCAAGCCGTTCGCGTTTACGCCCACCATCGTGAACGGTATGGTCATGACCGTGGTACTCCTCACGAGCAGCTTGACCATGGTGGCGGGGCTGGCCGCGGCTCAATCGGGTCGGACCGCCGCCGGCGTCCGGTGGCTCGGTGTGACCATGCTGCTGGGGCTCGCGTTCGCGGCGTTGCATCTCCGGGAATGGTTCGCCATGATCGCCGAAGGGTGGCGGCTGTTCCGCAACCCGATGGGCGGGTCGCCGCTGTTCGGCGCCACGTTCTTCGGGATCACCGGCCTGCACCTGCTGCACGTGGTGTGCGGCGTCATCGTGATCGGCGTGATCGCGCTGGGATTCCGACGGGGGCGGTTCGGCGCCGGCCACGTCGAGGCGACCGCTCTGTACTGGCATTTCGTCGATCTGGTGTGGATGTTCGTCTTTCCGCTGGTGTACCTCATGAACGTCCGCTGAGGGGCCGTGACCGCCATCGCTCCGCGCCCTGGCCCGACCATGAAGTTGTACGCCGTCGTGTGGATCGGCTTGATCCTTATTGTGGGACTGGAGGTGCTCCTGACGTACGAGCACCTGCCGGCTGGGGCGCTGCTCGCCTGTCTGCTCGGACTCGCGCTCATCGAGGCCGCGCTGGGGGTGATGTACTTCATGCATTTACGGTACGAGCGTCGCACGCTGTTCTGGAGCCTGATCCCCTACCTGCTGTTCGCCCTCGTCATGATGGACCACTTTTGGCCGGACGCGCTGCGACTCATGCGGCAGCGGCTGCACGGGCCATAGGAGTCGAGGGTGCGCGAGTGAGTATGGGAGCGATGCTGAGCGGGATGCTCATCCTCATGGTGGCGGCGTTTCTCCTCGTGACCGGCATCGCCGTGATGGCGTATCGCAGGAGCAAACGCGGCGTGGGAGACTAGCGCGGCGTCACGTCGCTTCCCGCACCGCGAGGGCGACCAACGCTATGCCGCCCCGCACGTTCTGATTGACCTGCACTCGCAGCGTCCTGGGGCGGATCGCGTACACGATGTCGTCCGCGATCCGGGCCGCGAGGCTCTCGCAAAATGCTCCTTCATCGCGATACGACCAGAGATAGTACTTGAGGGCCTTCGACTCGAGACAGCGTTCCCCGGGCGTGTACTCGATGGTCACGCTGCCGAAGTCCGGCTGGCCGGTGCGAGGGCAGATGGACGTGAATTCCGTGGCCGTCAGGGTCACGCTTCGCACATCCGGGGCGGGAAAGGCTTCGGTCTTGAGGTATTCCCGGGCCTCCGTCGGGCTCGACGGCCGGGGGAGCGGTCCCGTGCGGGGCAGCTTGGGCGGTTGCGAGGTCATTGGACGACTCCCTCCCTCGTCACTGTACCGATGTGCTCGGGCGCGTAACTTTCGGAAAGATGACCAATCCCAAGCCGAAAGCCATCGCACTCTTGAGCGGCGGGATCGACTCGACCACGGCTCTGGCCCTCGCCCAGCGGCAGGGGTTTGACGTCTACGCGCTCACGTTCCGCTACGGCCAGCGTCACGAGATCGAGATCGCGGCCGCGCGCCGGGTGGCCCGCGCCCTCCACGTGACACGGCACGAGATCGTCGAGTTCGACCTGCGACGCTTCGGCGGGTCCGCGCTCACGGACGCGATCGCGGTCCCCAAAGATCGGACCCCGGCCGAGCTCGCGTGCGGGATCCCGGTCACCTATGTGCCCGCGCGCAATACCATCTTTCTGTCCTTTGCGTTGGCATGGGCCGAGGTGGTCGGCGCGGCCGACATCTTCATCGGCGTGACGGCCCTGGACTACAGCGGGTACCCCGACTGCCGGCCGGAGTACATCGCGGCGTTCCAGACCATGGCCGACCTGGCCACTCGGGCGGGCGTCGAGGGCCGACAGCGCGTGCGAATCCATACACCGTTGATCGCCCTCTCCAAGCGGGAGATCATTCTCACGGGCCTCTCCCTGGGCCTCGACTACGCCCTCACCTCGACCTGTTATGACCCCGCGCCGGGCGGCGACGCCTGCGGGCGCTGCGACGCGTGCCTGTTGCGCCTGAAGGGCTTCGCCGAGGCGGGCGCCCCCGATCCGATTCGATACCGGGCCGGAGAGCGGGTCTCGCAGTGAGCTACGCCTACGCTGTGAAGGAGATCTACTACACGCTCCAAGGCGAGGGGGCCAACGCCGGGCGGCCCGCGGTGCTGTTGCGATTCTCGGGCTGCAATCTGTGGTCCGGACGCGAGGACGATCGCGCGACGGCGCGGTGCGGGTTCTGCGACACGGACTTCGTCGGCACGCACGGCCCCGGTGGGGGGCGGTTCGACTCGAGCGACGCCCTCGCGCGGGCCGTGGTGGCGGCCTGGCCGGCCAGGGGGGCGGCTCCAGGGGGCGGCCGCCGTTTCGTTGTGTGCACGGGCGGCGAGCCCCTGCTGCAGCTCGACGAGCCGCTCACCGCCGCACTGCATGCGACCGGGTTCGAGATCGCGATCGAGACGAACGGCACGCTGCTGCCGCCACGCGGCATCGACTGGGTGTGCGTCAGCCCCAAGGCCGGAGTCGAGCTCGTGCTCCGTTCCGGCGACGAGCTGAAGCTGGTCTACCCCCAGGAGGGCATCTCCCCTGAGAGCCTGGAAGCAGATGGCCTCGATTTTCGCCATTGGTTCCTGCAACCCATGGACGGGCCCGAACGTGCGCGGAACACGGAGCTCGCGGTCCGCTACTGCCTCGCGCATCCCCGGTGGCGCCTCAGCCTCCAGACGCACAAGCTGGTGGGGATCCCGTGAATCGGTGACGTGATGGACCGCCGCACCGAGGGTGCGCGGGGGGCTTCGATTTCTCGCATGCGCCAGGCGGGATTCGAACCCACGACCTTCGGCTCCGGAGGCCGACGCTCTATCCAGCTGAGCTACTGGCGCGTAACGATTTCGGATTGCGGATTTCGGATTGCGAATTGAACGTCACCAGCGCACCCAATCCGCAATCCGCAATTGACAGTCCGGGCGAGTGGATTTGAACCACCGACCTCGACACCCAAAGATTGTAACGACTAGCAGCCAATAGGGAAACCAGGCGTCCCGCCGTGGGCTTTTTTAGGGCTGCGTGGGACGCCAGATGGTCGCGCTGTAGCTCAAGAATTGGGCGAGTGGGAGCCTGAGGCCGTTCTGTACGCCGAACAGCACGACCCCGAAATCGGCGGCGACAATGAGCCAGTGGCCATCCGGACTCCACTCCATCCATTTTACCTGCCCGGCATCCTGCGCCACGACTCCACGCGGCGTACCATCGGAGCGAATCAGTCTTACCGCCGAGCCACTGCTGTAGGCGATGAGATCTTCGACCGGTGACCAGGCAGCCATGGCGCCGCGGACCAAATAATCCTGCGTCCCGTACACGCGATCCAGATTGGTGGCGAGATCGAGCACCCGGATACACGGATCGACAAAGCACGGCGTCCGCGTACTGGAATACGCCACGCTCAACCCGTCGTGCGACGGGGCTGCGAAGTAATCGGTGCCGAAGTGAGCGGTGTCGTCGCCTATGTGCTCGAGACTCGTGCCGTCCGGCTTGATTCGATACAGGCCACTCCGCTGCGTAGGTGATGCAGAGGCCAACGCGAAGTAG
>QHTP01000338.1 GCA_003220855.1 Gemmatimonadota bacterium | reverse complement strand
GGCGCAGCGTGGCTGCTCGGCGGACCCTCCCGCGTGGCCAGCCGCGCCGGCGGCGCGCGATCGGACTCGGCCTCGGGCCCGTCCCGGCCGGCGATCCGATCCGGCGCGCCCGCGCCTCGCCGGGCGGGACCCCCGGCGGGCAGGCTGCGGCTGCTGACGACGCCTCCCGATGCCGAGATCGTGATTGACAGCCGGCGCGTCGGCGTGGGCAGCGCGTTCGACCTGGGAATCGTCCCCGGGCCCCGACACCTCGAGGTTCGTGCCCGGGGCTACGAGACGTTCGATACGACGGTGGTGATTGAGCCCGGCAGTACGCTGTCGCTCGGGCGCGTCACGCTGCGCAGCCGCGGCTCGCGATGAGGCGACTCGTGTGGGCGGTGGTCCTCGCGGTCGGGGCGGCTCCCGCGCTGGCCGCGCAGGGCAGTACCGCGGAGCTGCTGGGGCAAGCGCACCAGTTCTACGAACGACTCGAAGTAGAGCGGGCGCTGCCGTTGCTGCGCCAGATTGTCTCTCCCAATTGGCCGTTCGAGGTGACGCCCGACCAGCGGGTGGACGCCTACAAGTATCTCGGCGCCTGTTTGGCGCTCGCGGGAAAACGCGATTCCGCCGTCTTGTACTTCCGCGCGGCGATCGAGCGGGACCCGTTCACGGACCTCGATCCGAGCCTGTTCACGCCCGCCCAGCTGGCAACCTTTGACGAGGCCCGCCGGCACACGCTCGCCGTCGCCGTGCGCCCCATCCAGGCCGCCCGCGTGGACCCGCGCACGACGCGAGTCAGCTTCACCGTCGTCGCCACCCATGCCGCGCTCGTCGACGTGAAATTGTCCGCCATCGGCGCCGGCTCGCCGCTCGTGCTGTTTCAGGGCACAATGGACGGCGTGCGCGAGATTGCGTGGGACGGCCTGCTCGCCAATCGGCGACTCGCTCCGCCGGGACGGTACACGCTCGCGGTCGCTGGCCGCAGTCGGGTGACGGGCGCAGCGGACTCCGCCCGGGTGTACTTCGACCTGCGGCACGAGATCGCCCAGCTCGAGGACACGCTTCCGGATCTCGATCCACGTCTGCTGCTCCCCGAGCGGATTTCGGCGGAGGCGGCGCGGCGCGACGTCGCCGCGGGACTGGGTGTGGCCGCGGCTGCGCTGCTCATCGCGGGTGCCGCCAACGCCGACCTCGGCGGGAGTGAGCGGGGAGGCGCGGACGTCGTCGCGGCGACCGCCGCCGTGACGGGCGTCGTCGCGTTCCTCGCACACCGACGGCAAGGTGCGATCCCGCAGAACGTGACGGCCAATGCGCGCCACCGCGCGCAGCGCGACTCGACGAACGTAGCGATCCGGGGGCGCAACGCCGACCGGATCGCAGCGACCGCGTTGCTCGTCTCCCCCGCGGCGGGCGAGGGTGCGGGGCCGTGAGGGCCGCCCGTCTGATCGCGGCCGCGATCTTCCTGTCGGGGGCCGTCGCGCCCGCGACCGCTCAGCGGGCGTTGACCGTCGCGCCGCTCGTGTCCCTCGCCGAGCACCGGGTGGATGCGGGCTTCGGCGTCGAGCGCTCGCTCGGTCCGATCCTCGGCGCGGTGGGCACCCTGCGGCTCGGCACCGGGCTCGCGGTTGCCGTGCGCGCGCTCGGCGGCTCGCTCTTCGGCGCGAACGGCGTCCTCGATCGCGACGTCGGAGAGCTGGGCGTCGAGGGCAGCGTGGTCACCGGACCGTGGCTCTCACTTCAGGCGGGGGCCGCGCGCCGCGCCTACGGGACGAAAGTCGGCCGGCAGACCTGGACCACGGTGGACATCGGAGCCGTCGCTCGGGTTGCGTTCGCCGGCGGTACAATCCACGGCGTCGGGCGCGCCGCGCTGCTCCCTGTCGTGTCGGTGACGGGACTGCCGGACCCCGGCGTCTCCTTCCGTGCCGCGACGGGCCTCGAGTACGGCATTCGTGCGGCCACGCTGGGCGTGGAGTATTCCCTGGAGCGTTACGACTTCCCGATCGACCAGGGCGTGCGCCGCGTCGAGCAGCTGGCGGCGCTGACGCTGCGGCTCGGCCTGGGTCTAAGGTAGCCGGGGCTAGCGCACGAGCTGCTCCTGGGTGCGGGCTTGCCGCTCGAGGTGCGCGATCCAGCGGGCGACATGCAGCACCTGGTGCGGCCAGGTGCCGGCGAAGTGCTCTTCGAGCTCCGCGCCGCCGCCCCACGAGTAGAGGGCGTAGTGCTGGTGCAGGTAGCGGTCGAATTGGAAGTACGCCGGGGAGTGACCGTTGGCGTACTCGAGTCTGGTGACCTCGGCGCCATTCATCGTCTCGCTGTCGGCGACACCCCAGCGGAAGGCATGCGCGTTCAACGTGGTGCCGTGAAGGAG
>QHTP01000233.1 GCA_003220855.1 Gemmatimonadota bacterium | reverse complement strand
AGCGACGCGAGATCTCGAGGCAGCGCTTCCCGGCGGCGACCGACGAGATGGGGAGCGTCAGGCGCCCGGTGTTCAGGGTGATCAGGGCGAGCTTCAGACCCTTGCCCTCGCCCCACAGGACGTTCTCCCGCGGCACGCGCACGTTCCGGAACGAGATCACGCCGTTGTAGATGGCCTTGAGCCCCATGAAGTGGCAGCGGTGCTCGACCTTCACGCCGGGCCAGGCGGTCTCGACGATGAACGCCGTGATCTGCCGCTTTTCCTTCCCGTTGACGGTTTTCGAGGGGGTCCGCGCCATGACCACCATCAGCTC
This sequence comes from Gemmatimonadota bacterium, assembly GCA_003220855.1. Classification (GTDB taxonomy): domain Bacteria; phylum Gemmatimonadota; class Gemmatimonadetes; order Gemmatimonadales; family GWC2-71-9; genus AG41. Next base: position 10,951 of record QHTP01000233.1, on the reverse strand, counting down.
GGCCTTGGTGCCGTTGGTGCACCACAGCTTCTCACCGTTCAGGATCCACGCCGTTCCGTCCTCGCTCGGCGTGGCCATCGTCTCCATCGCCGCGGGATCGGACCCGACGCCCGGCTCCGTCAGCGCGAACGCGGAGATGGCTCCTTTGGCGAGGAGCGGCAGGTACTTCTTTTTCTGTCCCTCGGAGCCGAACATCTTGAGCGGCTGGGGCACGCCGATCGACTGGTGCGCCGACAGGAGCGCGGTGATCGAGCCGTCGATCGAGGACACCAGCTCGATGGCGCGCATATAGGACAGCTGCGACAAGCCGAGCCCGCCGTACTCCCGGGGGATCTTGATGCCGAACGCGCCCAGCTCCCGCAGGCCTTGAATCACCGGCTCGGGGATTTCGCCTTCGCGATCGATGCGGTCCGAGTCGACGTGGTCCCGCAGGAAGCGCTCGAGCTGGTCGAGGAAGGGTTGGGCGCGGCGGATCTCCTCCGCAGCCTGCTCGGGATAGGGGTGCACGAGGTCGAGCCGCAGCCGGCCCAGGAACAGATCGCGGACGAAGCTCGGCGCGGCCCACTCCTGCTCGCGTGCGGCCTCGGCGACTTCACGGGCCTCGTCGGCGCTGACCTTGCGCTCCGGAGGCGTGACGGTAGTGGCCATGGGAACCTCCTGCTCTAACTTAAGCGGCTTGACAGGCCCGCGCTCAGAGGGAGATTCGCCTCGCGCCACCATGAGGAGCCTCGCGATGCGTCACTCGTTGGCGTTGATCGTCATCCTGGCACTGCGGACTCAGTTGGCCGCGCAGACACCCCAGGCCCCGGCCCCGCCCCCGATCCTCGTCAAAGCCGGCCGCCTGATCGACGGCCGTTCCGATGTCGCCCGCAGCAACGTCGGCATCCTGATCGCTGGGGATCGCATCAAGGCCGTGGGTCCGCTGGCCCAGGTTCAGGCGCAGGCCGGGGGCGCCCGCGTGATCGATCTCGCCCAAATGACCGTGCTGCCGGGGCTGATCGACACGCACACGCATCTCCTGCTGCAGGGTGACCCGACGGCGGCGTCGTACGACGAGCAGCTGCTGTACCAATCCACGGCTTACCGGGCCATCCTGGCGACGCGTAACGCGCGCATCGCGCTGGAGCACGGTTTCACCGCGATCCGCGACCTGGAGACCGAGGGCGCGATGTACGCCGACGTGGACGTGAAGCGCGCCGTGGACCGCGGGGTGATCCCCGGGCCCCGCATCTTCGCGTCCACGCGGGCGATGGCCCCCACCGGCATGTACCCCATCGTGTCGGACAACTGGGAGCTCGAGCTGCCGCACGGGGTGCAGCCGGTGGACGGCGTCGAGGGCGCTCGTCTCGCGGTGCGCCAGCAGGTGGCCCACGGAGCCGACTGGATCAAGTTCTACGCCGATCGCCGCTACTACTTCGGGGCCGACTCGGTGCTGCACAGCTGGGTGAACTTCACCGATGACGAGGCGCGCGCCATCGTGGACGAGGCGCACCGCCTGGGCCGCCGCGTGGCGGCCCATGCCATCGGCTCGGACGGGATCGCTGCGGCGCTCCGGGCGGGCGTGAACTCGATCGAGCATGGCGACGGCATGACCGATTCGCTGAGCGACGCACTCCTCGCCAAGGGCGTCTATTGGGTTCCCACGGTGACCGTGGCGCACTATGTCGCGGGTCCGCGCGGCGGGGCCTGGGCGCCCATGGTCGAGCACCAGCGCCAGGCGTTCGCGCGCGCCTTGAAGAAGGGCGTCCGGATCGTGTTAGGAACCGACGTGGGCGGCTTTCCCTGGACCGAGCTGAATCAGGCGCAAGAGTTCACCTACTACGTGCAGTACGGCATGACGCCGATGCAGGCGATCAAGTCGGGCACGTCGCTCGCCGCCGAGCTCTTGGGCCAGGCCGATCTCGGCGCCGTCGCCCCCGGGATGGCGGCGGACCTCGTGGCCGTGTCGGGGGATCCGTTGAAGGACGTCTCGGAACTCGAGCGTGTCCGCTTCGTCATGAAGGGCGGAGTCACCTATCTTTCACCATAGTGCGGCGCGCGCTCGGGATTAGCCTCGCTCTCTTGGTTGGCGCCGTCGGTCCGGTGGTGGGGCAGTACACCCCACCCGGGACCGGCGGCGTCGCGGCGTTGGCGGGCGCGCTGCGGCAGCTCGGGGCCACGAAGCGCATCCTGATGATCGGCGCGCACCCCGACGACGAGTACTCCGACTTGGTCGCCCTGTTCGCGCGTGGCATGGGGGCACAGGTGGCCTACCTGTCGCTCAGCCGGGGCGAGGGCGGTCAGAACCTGATCGGTCCGGAGCTCGGTCCCGAGCTGGGCGTGATCCGCTCGGAGGAGCTGCTCGCCGCGCGTCGGATCGATGGGGCCCGCCAGTTCTTCGCCCGCGCGTACGACTTCGGCTATTCGAAGACGATCGACGAAGCCCTGCGCCTGTGGCCGCGCGACTCGCTGCTGCGCGACGTCCTCGACGTGGTGCGACGCTTCCGTCCCCAGATCATCGTGTCCGTGTTCTCCGGAACACCCAGGGACGGTCACGGCCAGCACCAGGTGGCCGGCCTGCTCGCGCGCCAGGCGTTCGAGACGCTGCGGGACTCGAGCTGGGGACCGGTCAAGCTGTACCGCTCCCTGTACTCCGACACGGCGTCGGCCACGCTGCGGCTGGACGCGGGCGCGCTCGACCCGGTCTCCGGCCGCTCCTACCATCAGATCGCGATGGTGGGGCGGAGCCAGCATCGCTCGCAGGACGAAGGGCAGCTCGAGCGCCCGGGACCGAGCATCGATCGCCTCGCGTTCCTCGAGTGGCGCGAGCGGGGACGAGGGACGGGGGACGGGGACGGCGTGTTCTCGGGCGTCGACACGCTGCCACCCACCCAGGCCCGCTACGCGGCCCTGATCGACTCCGCTCGGGCGCGTTTGAACCCGTCGCATCCCGAGGTGATCGTCCCCCTGCTGGCGCGCGCCCGGCGCGAGCTCGGCAGCGCCGATTCTGGCCAGCAGGCGCTGCTCGATCAGACGCTCGCCGCCGCGGCCGGCGTCGCGCTCGATGGGGCGGCGGACGACGGGATCGTGATTCCGGGCGAGCGCGTCCAGATCGAAGCCACCGTCTGGAACTCGGGGCCGGGACCGGTGACGCTGGACGGCATCGACGTCGCGGCGCTATCGGGATGGAAGGTCGAGCGCATCGATGCGGCCACCTCGCCCGTCGCGCCGGGCACGGTCGCGACCCGGCGCTTCGCCGTCACCGTCGCCCCCGACGCGCCGCGCTCGCAACCGTATTTTCTGCGGCGGCCCCTCGTCGGTGCACTGTACGACTGGGGTGGGGTGCCCGCCGAGTGGCGCGGACTGCCGTTCGAGCCGGGGCCGCTGCAGCTGACGGTGCGACTCACCGTCGCGGGCGAGCCGCTGGCGCTCACCCGCGAGGTGGTCTACCGGTACCGCGATCAGAGCATCGGCGAGGTGCGGCGGCCCGTGTTCGTCACGCGCCCGTTCGACGTGGCCGTCACCCCCGATCTGGTCGTCTGGCCCGTCGACGGCACCGCCGCCGGTCCCCGATCGTTCACCGTGACCGTGACGAACCGCGGGCGCGGGCCTGCGGCCGCGCAGGTGGTGCTGGCGCTTCCGCCCGGTTGGCCGGCGGTTGCGCCTGAGAGCCTGTCGTTCCAGCGGGAGGACGAGGCCAAGAGCTTCACCGTCGCGCTGACGCTCCCGGCAACCGTGCGCCCCGGCGTATATCAGGTGAAGGCCGCCGCGCTCGCCAACCGCGAGCGCAGCGAGGGCTCGCTGGCGATCATCGATTACCCGCACATCCGGCCGCGCGGCGTCACGCACGCCTCGACCGCCGAGGTCCGGGCCGCTCGCATTGCGCTGCCCAAGCTGGCGCGCGTCGGCTACGTGCGCGGGGCTTCCGACCGCGTGCCGGAGGCACTCGGTGCCGTCGGCATCCCGATCGAGCTGCTCGGTCCCGACACGCTCGGGCGCGGGGATCTGTCGCACTACGACGCGATCGTCATCGGCAGCCGCGCCTACGAGACCGACCCGGCGCTGGTGGCGGCGAACGGGCGGGTGCTCGATTACGCTCGCTCGGGCGGCCTCGTCATCGTGCAATATCAGCAATACCCGTTCGTGAGCGGCAGCTTCGCTCCGTATCCCCTGTCGATCGCGCGCCCGCACGATCGCGTGACCGACGAGACGGCGCCTGTCACCGAGCTGGTCCCCGCGAGCCCCGTGTTTCACGTTCCCAACGAGATCGGGGCGGGGGACTGGGCCGGCTGGGTGCAGGAGCGCGGTCTCTACTTCGCGCACCAATGGGACTCGACCTACACACCGCTGCTCGAGATGCACGACCCCGGCGATCCGCCGCTCGACGGTGGCCTGCTCGTCGCCACGTTGGGGAAGGGGACCTACGTGTATACGGCGCTGAGCTTTTTCCGGCAGCTGCCCGCGGGGGTGCCGGGCGCCTATCGGCTATTCGCGAATCTCCTCGCGCTGGGCAAGAAATAGAAGGCGGAGCTCGGAACGCGGAATGCGGAACAGATCGAATTCGCGTCGCGGCGAGGAGCCTTGTTTTACCGAGGTGCGATCCTTCTCGCGCTCAAGACCAACCCGACCGCCACGGCCGTAGCCGCTCCGATCACATTGTGCCACAGCCACGAGACCGACGGAGCCCCGAAGTTCACGACGCCCACGGCGGCCATCCCGGCGATCAGGCCGAAGAACGCGCCGGTCGCCCGCGCTCGCGGGATCATGGCCAGGAGAAAGACACCGAGTATGGACCCGTAGAAGAACGACCCGAAGCGGTTCACGACCACAATCAGGGAGCCGAGCGTCGCGGCGAACGTGGCCACGACGCAAGCGAACAGGCCCCAGAATCCGGTCGCGGCCTTCGACACCAGGAGGTAATGCGCATCGGGTGCTTCTGGCCGAATCCAACGTCGGTAGAAGTCGATCACGGTGACCGTGGCCAGCGAATTCAGCTCTCCGGCGACGGCCGACATCGCGGCCGCCAGGACCGCGGCGACGAAGATCCCCGCGAGGCCGACCGGCAAGTAATGCAGCACGAACCACGGCATGATGAAGTTCACGTCACGGGCGGACTTTCCGGTCACGCGACGGGCCAACCCCAGGGCCGCTTCGCGTGCCGCGCTCACGTCCGCGTCGCGGGCCCGGAACGCGTCCAACGAGGCGGCCGACACGGCGGCCCGAGCCGCGGTCGCGCGTGCTTGGAGCGCGGTGTGGTACCGCTCGTCGAGGGCTTCGTACCTCGCGAGCTCCACCGCGCGAACGGCTTGCTCGTCGGCGGGGTTGAACAGCAGCGGTGGTCGTTGAAACACGAAGAAGACGAACACCAGGACGCCGGTGAGCAGCACCAGCGCTTGGAGCGGAATCTTCCAGTAGGCGCTCATCAAGAGCGAGCTCCGCGCCTGGTCCACCGACTTGGCACTGATGTAGCGCTGTACCTGGCTCTGGTCGGTCCCGAAATACGACAACATGAGGAACGTGCCGCCGATCAGGCCGGACCAGAACGTGAAGTCGTTGGTCACGTCGAACGAAAAATCGAAGGCGCGGAGCCGGCCCGCCGCGCCCGCCAGGGCCAGCGCGTGGTCGGGCGCTACGGGGAGCTGCACCAGGAGGGTCACCATCACCGCGATCAGCGCGAAGACGATGAGCGCGATCTGCTTCACGTCCACCCAGGTCACGGCCTGCACGCCGCCGATCATCGTGTAGATCACCGTCGGAATGCCCATCAGGGCCACCGACCACAACAGACTCCATCCGAAGATGGCGGAGAACACGACGGCCGGCGCGGCGATGATCGTGCCGCACGACATCCCCCGCGCGACCAGAAAGAGGAAGCTCGTCAGGGATCGCGTGCGCGCGTCGAACCGCCGCTCGAGGTACTCATACGCGGTGAATACCCTGGCTCCGTGGAGGAACGGGACCAGCGTCACTCCCAGGATAACCATGGCCAGCGGGAGGCCGAAGTAGAACTGCACGAAACGCAGGCCGTCGGTCGCCCCCTGGCCCGTGGTGCCGATGAGCGTGATGGCGGAGAGCTGCGTTGCCATGACCGACAGGCCCACCGCCCACCACGGGAGGCTCCGGTTGGCCAGGAAGTAGCCCTCGATCTCGCGCGTGCCCTTGGCTCGACGCACGCCGTCCACCAGAACGTACACCAGGTAGACGGCGATGATGACCCAGTCTAGCGCGCGCACGACCGGGGGATCATCGCGTGTAGCGTATTTGGAGCAGCCAGAGGAGCAGCAACGTCGCCACCTGCATCGCCATCACGCGCAGCAGCGTGCGGCGGAAGAGCCGCGAGTCATGGTCGGGTTGCGGGATGTCGGACATGAAGTGGCAAGAAGATTAGAACAGGACTCCCGGGGAGACCAGGCCATGAATCGTCAGGAAGCTCAAAAGCCCGCTGCACGGAGATTGACGCGAAGCGAGGGTGGGGCTTTCGTTCGCCGACCGGGCACACGTCCACATCTTTGATCTGGTGACGGAGCGCGCGAGACGATGAAGCGGATGTCGGTACTGATGGCCGTCGCCTTCGTGGACATGATCGGGCTCATGCTCGTCCTGCCGCTGCTGCCGTTGTATGCCCTCCATCTGCACGCGAGCGCCACGACGATCGGGTTCCTCACCGCCTCGTTCCCCGTCGCGCAGCTGCTCGCCTCCCCGGTGTGGGGGCGGGTGTCGGATCGCTACGGGCGCCGACCGGCCCTGCTCGTGGGGCTGACCGCGTCGAGCCTGGCGTACGTCGTTTTCGGATTCGCCGGATCGCTCTGGTTGCTGTTCGTGTCACGCTTCATCCAGGGCCTCGGCGGAGGCACGACCGGAGTGGCGCAGGCGTACGTCGCGGACACGATGGCGCCGCACGAGCGGGCCAAGGCCCTGGGCTGGCTCTCCGCCGCCACCAGCCTCGGCGTCGTCATCGGCCCGGTCGTCGGCTCGTTTGCCGCGCGCGCCGGTCAATCGGCGCCCGGCCTGGTCGCCGCCGCCCTGTGCCTGTGCAACGTCGCATTCGCCTGGAAGTGGCTGCCGGAGTCGCGCGTACTGCCGAAGCACGCCACCACCGCGAGCGGGCGACATGTGCCGCCCCCCGAGCCGCGACCGGTGTTGAACGCCATGTGGGACGTGATCCGGCATCCGGGCAGACCCGCCGCCCAGCTGATCTGGATCTACGCGGTGGCCATGCTCGCCTACAACTCCGCGCCGGCCGTGTTCACGTTGTACCTCTCGTGGCGATTCGGCATCGACGTGACCAACATCGGCTGGTTCTTCACCGTATTCGGCGGCATCGGTGTGTTGATGCGAGCGTTCGTCGTCGGACCGATCAACGATCGTCTCGGGGAGGTGCGGACGATGCGCGTGGGCGCGACGCTGTACGCCCTCGGGTACGCCCTCCTCCCGCTGGCGTCCTCGGTCCCGCTGTTCCTCCTGTTCCAGGTGCTGCTGCCCCTCGGCACGGCGCTGTTGTTCCCCGCGACATCCGCCCTCGTGAGCCACCGGACCGACCAGCACGAGTTCGGCCTGATGATGGGCGTGCAGCAGGGCCTGCGCGGCGTCGCGAGCGTCGCCGGACCGATCTGGGCCGGGCTCGCCTACCAGCACCTTGGACCCCGCGTCCCGTTCTACGCCTGCGCCGTGATCATCGCGTGCGCCTTGCTGCTGGCGAGCCGCGTACCACGCGGGGAGCCGGTGCCGGTGGCGGCGTAGGGGTTCCCGGCCGCTTATTTTTCTTGCCATGATTCCTCTTCTCCTCGCCCTTGCCGCGGGACCGTCTCGGCCCGCCCCCAAACCGCGCCTGGTCGTCGTGATCACCGTGGACCAGCTGCGCCCCGACTACCTGGATCGCTATCGCGCGCAGCTCAAGGGGGGGCTGGCGATGCTCCTGAAGCAGGGCGCGGTGTTCACCGAAGCGTACCACGACCATGCGATCACGGAGACGGCTCCGGGCCACGCGACGATCTTGTCGGGGCGCTGGCCCGCCCATACCGGGATCATCCGCAACTCGGTGGGCGTGCAGGACTCCACCAGCCCGCTCGTCGGCGTGCCGGGCCCCGGGGCGTCACCCGCGCGGTTTCAGGGAACCGAGCTGTTCGACTGGCTCAAGGCGGCCGAGCCGGCGGCGCGGGCGCTCTCGGTGTCGGGCAAGGATCGCGGGGCGATCCTGCCGATCGGGCGCGCCAAAGAGCAGGTGTACTGGTACATCGGGGGCGTGTTCGCGACCAGCCGCTATTACGCCGACTCGCTGCCGGCGTGGGTGCGGGCGTTCAATGCCGAGCGGGTCCCGTTCCGCGCGGCGGGGACGCAGTGGACCCTACTCCTTCCCGAGCGGGACTACCCCGAGCCCGACAGCGTCCCCTATGAGAACCTCGGGCGGGACTTCGTCTTTCCGCACCGCCTCCCGAACGACAGCACCCAGGCGGCCCGCGCCTTTGTCGCGACGCCGACGATGGACTCGCTCACGCTCGCGTTCGCCCTCGAAGGCACGCGGGCGCTGCGGCTCGGCGTCCGCGGCACGACGGACCTGCTCGCGGTGAGTCTCTCCACCACGGACTACATCGGGCACGCGTACGGCCCCGACTCGCGCGAGATCCACGACCAGGTGCTGCGATTGGATCGCTATCTGGGCCGGTTCTTCGAGCAGCTGTTCGTGCGCTACGGCGGCGGCAACGTGCTCATCGTGCTCACCGCCGACCACGGCGTGACGCCGTTCCCGGAGCGGTCGCGCGCGCTGGGGCGGAGCGGAGCGGTGCGCGTGACGCCCGACAGCCTGATCCAGAGCGTCAACGCGGCGCTCGATGGGCGCGTCGGCGGGCGTGACTGGCTCACCTTCGAGAGTGGCATGCTGCTCGTGCCGGATCGCGCCCGGCTCGCGGCGCAGGGCGTGAACCCCGACAGCGTCGTCGCCGACGTGGCCGTCCGGCTCCGCCGGCTCGCGGGCGTGGCGCGGGTCGACCATCCGGGGGATCTGGTGGCGGCCGACAGCGCCGATCCCACGCTGCGCCGCTGGCGCCACCAGATCCCTCCGGATGCCGGCGTGGAGCTGGTCGTCACGCTCAAGCCGTATTGCATCTGGGGAATCCCCAACGCCCCCATCGCGATGCATGGTCAGCCGACCGACCTGGACGCGCACGTGCCGTTGCTCTTCTGGGGTGCGGGCGTGAGTCGCGGCGAGTACGGGCTGAGGGTCCGCACGGTGGACATCGCGCCGACGTTGGCGCGGCTGCTCGACCTCACCCCCGCCGAGCCGCTCGACGGTCGTCCCCTCACGGAGGTGCACGGCTGACCGTCTCAAGCACCTCGTCACCGAGCTCGAATCCAACCGGGCCGGGCAAACCCGCACCATTCAGCACCTGTGCGAGAAGATCGCCATCGAGGCGTCCCAGATGCGCCAGCGGGCGCTCACCGGCAACGTCGGGACGGTCGCAGACGTCGCGGGTGGGATGTCGGTGATGGCGGGGCGCGGGGGAGGCGTCCTCATGAAGATCCGGGCACTCGGCGACGCGGTGAACAACATGCAGATCCAGCTCGACGCGGCGCTGAAGCACGCACTGAAGCCGCCGGAGCCGAAGAAGCCCGCCTGAGCGTGCCCGCCATCCGCTGCACCGGGCTCGTCAAACGCTATGGCGACGTGCTGGCGGTTGCCGGGCTCGATCTCGCGGTGGCCGCGGGAGAGTGCTTCGGCCTGCTCGGGCCGAACGGCGCCGGCAAGACCACCACCATCGAGATCCTGGAGGGGCTCACGCCTCCCGATGCGGGAGACGTGGAGATCCTCGGGCTGCACTGGACCGGCGGCGCCGAGACGCGCGCCCTGCGCGAGCGCCTCGGCATCCAGCTCCAGGACACGCAGCTGGCGGACAAGTTGACGGTCGAGGAAACGGTGCGCCTGTTCCGCAGCTTCTACCGGTCGTCGCACACGGTCGACGAGGTGCTCGCCCTGGTGGAGCTCGAGGAGAAACGCACGGCCTGGGTGGGCAAGCTGTCCGGCGGGCAGAAGCAGCGCCTCGCCGTGGCGTGCGCGCTGGTTTCGCGGCCGGAGCTGCTGTTCCTCGACGAGCCGACCACGGGGCTCGATCCACAGTCGCGGCGCCAGCTGTGGGACGTGATCGGCCGGTTCCGCGCGGCGGGGGGCACGATTCTCCTGACGACGCACTACATGGAGGAAGCGGAGCGCCTGTGCGACCGGGTCGCCATCATGGACCACGGCAAGATCATCGCGCTCGGCACGCCGGGCTCGCTCATCGCATCGCTCGGCGCCGAGCACGTCGTCGAATTCGCGCTGGCGGACGGCGCCGCCCCCACGGTCGACGAACTGGCCGCGCTTCCCGGGGTCCGAGCCGTGCGTCCGGCGCCGGACCGGACCGCGCTCACGGTCGCCGAGGTGCACCGCGCCGTCCCGGCGCTGCTGGCCCTACTCGAGCGGCGCGGCGCCGCGCTCTCGCTGCTCGCCACCCACCACGCCACGCTCGAGGACGTGTTCGTGACGCTCACGGGGAGGCAGCTGCGCGATGCGTGACCACCCTCTGGTCCAGCTGACGCTCGCGCGCATGCGCGAGTTCTACCGCGAGCCGGAGGCGATCTTCTGGGTGTTCGGGTTCCCGATCGTGCTGGCGTTCGCGCTGGGCATCGCCTTCCGCAACCGCGGGCCCGGCGAGCTGCGGGTCGCGGTGGTGCGCCAGGCGGGCGACTCGGGGCTGGCCGCGGCGCTGGGCCACGCTCCCGGCCTCACCGTCGCGGTCCTCGACAGCGCCGCGGCGCGACTCCAGCTCCGGACTGGTCGCGTCGCGCTCCTCGTCGTCCCGGGCGCGCCCATCGTGTACCGGTACGACTCGACCCGCACCGAGAGCCGGCTGGCGCGCCTGCAGGTGGACGACGCCGTGCAGCGTGCGCGCGGGCGGGCCGATCCGGTACGGGTCGAGGACGAGCGCGTCACGGAACCGGG
>QHTP01000074.1 GCA_003220855.1 Gemmatimonadota bacterium | reverse complement strand
GCCGAGGGCTACCAGCGCTTCCTGCCGCTGTTCCAGACGAAGTAGGCACCCCCTAACGCGGCCACTTTCCTGCTGGACCCCGGGGCACCGCCCCGGGGTCAGCCGCCCCCTCCTTGACAGCCAACTACTACACATGTAAATCTACTCCTGTAGATCAACCACGAGGCCGAGCATGCCAGGTCGCCAGCAACTCACCGAGCTGCAACTCGCCATCCTGCGGGTCATCTGGGACAAGGGCGAAGCGACGGTGCAGGCAATTTGGGAAGCGCTGCACGCCGAACGCGGGCTCGCGCAAACCACCGTCGCCACCATGCTGTCGCGCCTCGAGCGCCGCGGTGTGGTCACACGGCGCGCCCAGTCGCGGCAGTACCACTACCGCGCCGCGGTGAGCGAGCAGGAAGTGCAGCACTCGATGGTGGGCGAGCTGACCGAGCGGCTGTTCGACGGCGACGTGACCGCGCTGGTGCAGCACCTCCTGAACGGCGCCGACGTAAGCCCCGGCGACCTCGCCAAGATCCGCGACATGATCGAGCGCGTCGAAACGAACGCCCCGGAGACCAAATGACAATGTTCGCATGGCTGCTCACCTATCTGATTCACAGCACGGTGCTCCTGGGGCTCGTCTGGCTGGTCACCCGGCGCCGGCGCCTCGAGCCCGCCGTCTCCGAGCTCCTCTGGAAAGTCGCCCTCCTCGCGGGACTCCTCACCGGCACGATCCAGTCGCGGCTGCAGGTGTCTCCGCCCGCGGCCGTCACCCTCCCGGCCGCGAGTTTGCCCCCGGCTCCGACCGTGGGCGAGCCCGGCATCGTGCCGAACGGCGAATCTCCGGTCCACCCGACCACCTCCACAACCTCCAGAACCTCCACAACCACCACCGCGGTCCCGCTGATCGCGGTGCTCTTCTGGGGCGTGATCGCGCTGGCGTCGTCGCTCTATTACGTCGCGCGCCGATTGATCCTCGTAGGCCGCTTAGCGGATCGCCGTCCGGTGACCGACGGTCCGCTCGCGGCGACGCTCGCGGAGCTGCAGCGCACCACGGGATACCGCGGCCGCGTTCACCTCACCATGGCCCGGACGATCTCGAGTCCCGTGGCCCTCGGTCTCTCCGAGATCTGCGTGCCCGAGCTGGCGCTCTCGGAACTCGGCGCCGAGCAGCAGCGCAGCATGCTGGCCCACGAGCTGGCGCATCTGGCGCGGCACGATTCGCTGTGGCTCGTGGGCGCGAGCCTGATCGAGCGGGTCTTCTTCTTCCAGCCCTTGAACCGGCTTGCGCGCCGCGAGCTTGAGACAACGGCTGAATACCTGAGCGACGAGTGGGCAATGCGAAAGACCGGATCGGCGGTTTCGCTCGCGAAGTGTCTGGCCACGGTGGCCGAATGGATTCAGGCGTCGCCGCTGGGCGTGCCCGTGGCGGGCCTGGCCGAGCGGCGGTCGCTCCTGGTCGCCCGCATTGCGCGCCTGCTCGACGGGCGCCTGCCCCAGCGCCCTGCCTCGCGGCGCGGCTGGGCCGTGCTCGCCGCACTGGGCGTGGCCGCGACGGTTGCCGCCGCGCCACGCGTGGCCTCACCCCCTGTCCCCCTCTCCGTTCCGGAGAGGGGGGACGACGTGCGTTCCCCCTCTCCCGAAGGGAGAGGGGGCCAGGGGGTGAGGACTAGAACAGAGAGGGGGTCAGGGAGTGAGGACACCACCGTCGTCAACGCCCTGATCGCGCGGCTCAAAGACGAGAACGCCGGCGTGCGCCGCGCCGCGGCGCAGTCGCTCGGCCAGCTGGGTGACATCCGCGCCGTGCCGCCCCTGATCGCCGTGCTCGCGGACTCGGACGGCGAAGTGCGCTCCGCGGCGGTGGACGCGCTGGCCGATCTCGAAGATCCGCGCGCCATCGGCCCGATCGCGGGGCTCCTCAAGGATCCCGTCACGGACGTCAAACGCAACGCGCTCGGCGCGCTGTCGCACTGGGAGCAGGGGGTGCCTACGGCGCCGGTCGTGGCGCTGTTGGACGACGGCGATGCCGACGTCCGCCACCAGGCGGTCGATTTGCTCGAGCATCTCCACGCCCGCTCGGCGGGCAGTGCCGTCGCTCGGCTGATTCACGACCCGTCGGCCGACGTGCGGACCGCAGTGGTGCAGGCGCTGGGCAACCTGCGCGAACAGAGCGGCATCGCCGCCATCACCGAGGCGTTGGGCGACCCGAACGCCGACGTGCGCCAGGCGGCGCTCGGCGCGCTCAACGATCTGCGGGCGCCGATCGCCGAAGCCACGCTGCTCAATCTGATGAAAGATCAGAACGCCGACGTGCGCCAGCGGGCCGCCGAGCTCGCGGGCGAGCGCTCGGTGGTCGCCGCGATTCCCCAGCTGCGCCGCTTGATCGACGATCCGCGCAGCGACGTGCGCGAGGCCGCCACGGAAGCGCTGGGCCACCTTGCCGACCCGGCGGCGCGGCAGGCGTTGCAGGCCGCCCTGCAGTCGCCCGATCCCAAAGTGCGGCGCGCCGCCGCCGAAGCGCTGGGGCAGAACCGATGAGCCGCGCCCTGCTCGTCTTGCTCCTCTCGTTGGTAGCCGCAGGCAGCGCCACCGCGGCCGGACCGCGACGGGCCGGCGCTGATTCGGCACGCGTCGCCGCCCTGCTCGCCGCGCTCGGTCGTACCGATCCGGTGATCTGCGACTTGATCGGCGACCAGCTGGGCAATTTCTGGATGGGCGGCAATGCCGCAAGTCTCGGCCGCTTCAGCGATGCCCCCGCCGGCCTCCAGGGCGCGAAGGACTCGCTCGCCGCAAGGATCACCGATCCCCGGGCGCTGCAGCTCCTGATCGCGACGCTCGGCAGCAACAACTCCTGCGTGCGGCGCGTCGCGGCGAAGCTGCTGGGCCGGAGCGCCGTGTCCACGGACGTGCTGCGGGGGTTGCTCGACCATCCGTCGCCCGTGATTCGCGAGAGCGCGGCCTACGCCGCGGGCGAGGGCGAGCGGCGTGAGCTCGTGGCGGCGCTCGCACGCCGCCTCGCCGATACGGCGGCCGGACCCACAGCCATGGCGGCGTGGGCGCTGGGCGAGATCCATGATCTCGCGGCGGCACCGGCGTTACAGACGGCGCTGCACTCCGCGTCACCGCGCGTGCGGCTCGCGAGCGTGTGGGCGCTGGGTCAGTTCGAGGACGCGAGCTACGCGAAGGACGTGGTGCCGCTGTTGCGCGACGCCGATCCGGTGATGCGCGCGACCGCGGCGGAGGCGTTGGGACAGATGAAGAGCTCGCGTGTGGGCGCGGCGCTGGTCGGTGCGCTCACCGATCGCAACGACGCGGTGCGCCGGGCGGCGGTGAGCGCGCTCGCCGACCTGCACGAGCGGTCGGCGGTGGCGCCGCTCGAGGGCTTGCTCCTGAACGATCCCGACCCGGACGTACGGCGGGCGTGTGCCCACGCGTTGGGCGACCTGAGCGAGGCGCGATCGCTCGGGTCCCTGGCCCAGGCACTGGGCGATCCCGACGTGGACGTGCAGCGCGCCGCCGCGGACGCGATCGGCGACCTGGACCACGTGACCAAGGCGCCGGCCGCGCTGGTGCGGGTTACGACGTCTCAGGACCTGGAGCTGCGCCGCAGCGCCACCAAGGCGCTCGCCCACATCGGGGATCAGGCGACGGTGCAGGCGCTGGCGGACCGCCTGGGCGACGACGACAAAGCAGTTCGTCTCGCGGCCGTCGAGGGGTTGGGCGAAATGAAAGTCGCGGCCGCGATCCCCGGGCTCACCCGGGCGCTGAACGACCGCGACCCCGAGGTGAGACGGGCGGCGGCTGAGGCGTTGGGGAAGACGGATAACTGACCTTGGGCGCTAGGCGGGAGATGTCTCGAGTAGCAGCCGGACCTGCGCCAGCAGCTCGCTCGCCGTCCACGGCTTCGTGACGAAGGCGACGCGTGGATCCTGGCCGACGGTCTTTCGGAAGTTCGGGGCGGGAAACCCACTCATGAACAGCACCCGCACCCCGCGCGACTCGCCCCGGATCGCCTGGTACAGATCGAACCCGCTCAGCTTCGGCATCACCACGTCCGTGATCACGAGGTTCAGCGCGGCCCGGTGGGCGCGGTAGGAGTCGAGGCCGTTCTGGCCGTCCACCGCGGTGACGACGTGGTAGCCGACCTTCGACAAGAGCTGCTGCGCGGCCAGACGCATCGTTTGATCGTCCTCCACGAGCAGGATCGTCTCCGTCCCCCCGGGGAGGGCCTCGTCGGCCGCGGCGACCTCCGGGACCCCCCGGGCGCGCACCGCGGGGAAGTACACCTTGGCCGTGGTGCCCTGACCCACCTCGCTGTAGAGGTGCAGGTATCCGCGGTGCTGCTTCACGAGGCCGTAGGCCATCGACATGCCGAGGCCGGTGCCGACCCCGACGGGCTTGGTCGTGAAAAAGGGCTCGAACACGCGCGCCAGCGTGCGCGCATCCATCCCCACGCCGGTGTCGCTCAGCGCGACGCTCACGTAGGATCCGGGCTCCACCCACGCGTGCAGCGGGCGGTCCGCGGCCCCGAGGCGCGCGCGCCGCACCTCGACGTGCAGGGTGCCGCCCCGCGGCATGGCATCGCGCGCGTTGGTGACGAGGTGCAGTAGGATCTGCTTCACGGCGGCGGGATCGGCTTCGATCACGCCGGCGTCTTCGTCCACCTCGAACTGCACGTCGACGCCGGCCGGAAGGCCGCGGCGCATGGCATCGAGGGCGTCGCGCACGAACTCGGTCAGGACCAGCGGCTGGAGATCGAGCACCCGGTGGCGGCTGAAGCCGAGCAGCCGCTGCGCCAGCTCGGCCCCGCGCTGGGCCGTCTCTTTCAGGGTGTCGAGATCGCGGCTGGGCGGCCCCGAGTGGGCCAGCGCCGCCGCGCGCGCCAGGATGGCGGTGAGCAGCTCGTTGAACTGCTGCGCGATGGCGCCCGTCAGCCGGCCGATCGTTTCCATCTTCTCGGCCTGCTGCAACGCCCGCTCGCGCGCGAGCTGCGCGGCCGCGTCTTCGGGTGTCATCGGCCCCTTAATAGAGCGGCCGGTCGACGGCGTCAAGCCGAGTGTGCTAGTATCGGGGGTCCCGGTCCCCCAAGGAACCCGATGGCTCCTCGTCCCTACCTTCTGAACGAGCTGACCTGGAAGACCGTACGCGACACCCGCTACGAGGTCGCGCTGCTACCGTGGGGTGCGACGGAAGCACACAACTTCCACCTCCCCTACTCCACCGACAACGTCGAAACCGAGCGGATCGCGAGCTTGGCGGCGGGACGCGCGTGGGAACGGGGGGCGCGGGTCGTGGTGCTGCCGATCGTGCCGTTCGGCGTCAACACCGGCCAGATCGATATCCCGCTGTGCGTGAACCTGAACCCCAGCACCCAGGCGCTGGTGCTGCGCGACGTCGCGACGGCGCTGGCGGGTCAGGGCGTTCCCAAGCTCGTGATCCTGAACGGGCACGGGGGAAACGATTTCCGCCAGATGATCCGCGAGCTGCAACCCACCGTGTCGCTGTTTCTGTGCACCGTGAACTGGTATCAGGTCGTGGACGCGAAGGCGTTCTTCTCCGATCTGGGAGACCACGCGGGAGAGCTCGAGACGAGCGTGATGCTCCACGTCGCGCCGGAGCTGGTACGGCCCCTGTCCGAGGCCGGACCCGGACGGGCGCGCCGGTTCACGGTCGCGGGGTTGCGGGAAGGCTGGGCCTGGGCGCCGCGCCGGTGGCGCCAGGTGACGGACGACACCGGCGTCGGCGACCCCGCGGCGGCGACGGCGGAGAAGGGACGGAAATACGTGGAGGCGGTGAGCGAGAAGATCGCGGGATTCCTGGTGGAGCTGGCGCGGGCGGATGCGGCAAAACTGTACGAGTGAGCCGCACTGCTACCAGAGGTCGACCACGAACAGCTGAGTCGCCGTGGCGGCAAACAGGGTGAGGCCGTCTGGCGCGATCGCGAGTTGATATGGTTGTGCGCCCAGGATGAACGAGTCCACGACCGCACCGTCGCTCAGGCGCACGCGCGTCACGCCCGACGTGGTGGCGAAGTAGGCGGCGGTGCCGTCCGGCGCGAGCACCGACGACCCGGTCGCACCGCTCGGGGCCAAGGTGCCACGGGCGTTGAGCGTGCGGTCGAACAGCGTGCCGGTGACCAGGAAGTGGCCGCCGATGAAATCCGCCGACGCGAAGTTGAAATACTGATTGACGGTGCCTTTGTCGGTTGGCAAGGTGCCGCTGAGCGCGTCATACACAACGCCCTCGATGGGGCAGCAGGAGTCGTCGATGAGGATGAGCGCGGTGGAGCGATCCGCCGACCGGCACAGGGGAACGAACTCCGTGACGGTCACCCGGTTCGTGTAGGCGCGCGTGGCCAGGTCCAGCTCGACCAGCGAGCCCCCGTAGCCACTGCCCGCGAAGGTGATGGTGATCAGTGCCTTGTTGTTCCCCATCACGCGGACGTTGTCCGGACCCCTGTCCAGAAAATTGTCTGCGTTCACGCGAACCGTATCGCGCTGCCCGCTCACGAGGTTCAGGACCGTCACGTACGGGGTATTGCGCTGCGCGACCACGAGCGAGTCGCCGCCCAGACTCAGGTCGAGTCCGTGCGGAGCGCCCGTGAAGGCAAACGGTGTGCCGAAGGTACGCGATCCGACGGAGAGCACGGCGACACGCCCGCTGTCCGTCTGCGACAGATACACCACGTTGCGCTTGGGATCGTAGGCCATGTCGCGGACCGTGGCATTCAGGGCGGCGCTCCACGGCGCCTGACGGGTGCGGCTCGCGACGGTGAACGTGCCCAGCAGCACCTGACGTACATTGCCGGCCGCGTCGCGGGCAAAGACGCTGTACGTCGACGTGCCCGCCCAGCCGGCGGAGGCGACGAACGTCACGGTCTTGCTGAACGCGGTGTCCGTCGCTGGGAACGAGTCCTGGACGCTGGCCGGGGCGCCGAACCGATAGCCCACGACCTGCAGCTGGGCGTTGTCGCGCGCGAAGAGCGACAGCGCGAGCGTGTCGCCGGGCGCGACGCCCGGCGTGCCGCGGCGGTTGGCGAGCGTCGCGAGCACGAGGGGCGGCCGCGTATCACGCACGGCCAGGAGCCGCGCGGCCGTCGTGACCGTGTGGCCGCCCACGTCCACCACCTGCGCCGTGACCGAGAGGTTGCCGGGCGAGGTCGTGGGCGGGAGCCGGAGCCGCAGGATGTGCGACGCGTAGGGAGCGTACGCGTGATCGACCGAGTCTTTCAGGGTGACGGGACCGGAGAGCCGGATGATACTGTAGCGCAGCGCCGCGTTGTCGCCCATCGCGAGGGTCACGGTGAGAGAGTCGCCGGGCTGCGCCGAGTCGGCCGGGGAGACGCTGAATTGCGTGATGACGGGCGGCACCGTGTCGGCGACGGCGACGCGGGTCTCACCGTTGCCGGTCGCGCCGCCCGCCGCAGCGGTAGCGAGAATCGTGAGCGTGCCGGTGCCCGCCGACGCCGGGATGGAATAGAACCGCGTGGCGGTGAACGTGCCGGTCAAATGCACGGAGAGGGACTCGGCGGATGTGTACACGCCGCTGGTCGCGATCTTCACGAAGTCGACCGGGGCGTTCCCGGGCGGCACGACGGTAACCGTGGCGCCGACGCTTTGGCCCGGCAGAATCGACTGGAGGGACGCGGTGACCGTGACCGTCACGGGGCTCGTCGGCGCCGTGCTGTCGCTGCAACGGCCCAGCGTCACGAGCAGGAACAGGAAAGCCAGCTGACGGTGCCGCATGAGATCGGCCCCCGGTCGCCCGGGTCGCGGGAATTGCTCCACACAACGATGCTGCACGGATCAGCCGCCCGCTAGTCGGGGGGCAGAGGCGGAATCGTCCGAGCTTGCAGTCGCCCGCTACGGCCCCCCCTCTCCCAGCAGGCCGCCCACCGCGGCGAGCAGCACGCTGGGCACGAACGGCTTCCACAGCGCGAGCGAGGCGCCGAACGCTTCAGCGGCCGCGAGCAGGTCGAGTTTCAGGCTGCCGCCGCCGGACATGGCGATGATCTTTGCGCCAGGGACCTCGGCCCGCACGGTCCGGATCACTTCCAGCCCGTCGGGCTCGGGTATGAAGAGGTCCACGAGCAGCAGCTCGGCGCCTTGCTCACGGTACAGTCGTAGCCCGGCGCCCCCATCGCCCGCCTCGATCACCTCGTAGCCCGCGGATTCGAGCACGACGCGGATCGCGCCCCGCAGCAGCGCGTCGTCGTCGATTACGAGGATTCGCGCCACCGCGGGGCTAGGCGTCCAGCACGTCCCGCGCGCGGCGCGCGAGCGACTCCGGCGTGAACGGCTTTTGGAGGTACGCGACCCCGGAATCGAGGATGCCGTGATGGACGATCGCGTTGTCCGCATACCCCGACACGTACAAGACCTTCATTTCGGGCCGCAGCCGCGACAGCTGCTCGGCCAGTTGCCGCCCGCTCAAACCGGGCATGACGACGTCCGTCAGGAGCAGCTGGATCGGACCGTGATGCTTCGCCGCGAGGCGCAGCGCGGTTTCCCCGTTCGGCGCCTCCAACACGGTGTAACCGTAGCGCTCGAGCACCTGCCGGGTCACCATGCGGACCGACGCCGCATCCTCGACGACCAGGACGGTCTCAGCGCCGCGGCGCGGCTCCGTTGTCGCCGGCCGGGCGACCGCGGGCTCCGCGGCCTCGTCCACGCGCGGCAGGTAGACCTTGAAGCTCGTCCCCCTGCCGGGCTCGGAATACACCCAGATGAAGCCGCCCGCCTGCTTCACGATCCCGTACACCGTGGCGAGCCCCAACCCCGTCCCCTTGCCGCTCTCCTTGGTCGTGAAAAACGGCTCGAAGATGCGGGCCTTGGTTTGCTCGTCCATCCCGATACCCGTATCGGACAGCGCCAGCATGACGTAGCGGCCCGGACGCGCGGGCGCGTGACTGCGGACGTAGACCTCGTCCATCTCGACATTGGCCGCCTCGATGGTCAGCCGGCCTCCCGCCGACATCGCGTCGCGGGCGTTCACCGCGAGGTTGATGATGATCTGCTCGAGCTGGATGGGGTCCGCTTTCACCGCCCCCAGATCGGGTGCCAGCGCAGTGGCGAGCTGAACATCTTCTCCGATCAGCCGTTGGAGCAGCTTTTCGGTGCCGGCCACGGTCGCCTTGAGATCCAGGACTTTGGGCTCGAGCACCTGCTGCCGGCTGAACGCGAGCAGCTGGCGTGTGAGGGCCGCCGCGCCCTCGGCGGCCTTGCGAATCTGAGCGATGTCGTCGCGCGTGGGGTCGTCCGGGGCGAGATCTTCGAGCACCAGATCGCTGTAGCTGGTGATCACGGTCAGGAGATTGTTGAAGTCGTGGGCGACGCCTCCCGCCAGGCGACCGACCGCCTCCATCTTCTGCACCTGGCGCAGTCGCTCTTCGGACTGCCGCAGCGCCTCCTCGGCGCGCTTCCGCTCGATGCCCACGGCCACGGCGCTCGCGACCGACGCCAGTGCCTTGGGCACGAACTCCGAGAGGACGTGGCGGGCGAACATCGCCATGACGCCCAGTACGCGCTCGTGGACGACTAATGGATAGCCGGCGACCAGCGGCACGCGGCTGTGCGCGCCGTCGATGTGCGTGTACATCCCGGCGCTCGCCTGCAGCTCGAGGATGCCGCTGGCCTCGTCGAGGGTCCAGATCCGGGCGAACGCCACATCGAGGTGGCGCACCAGCGCCTCGGCGCATAGCTGCAGCATCGCCCGCAGGCCGCCGCTTTGCGTCAGGGCGATCCCGACGTCGGAGGTCAGCTCCGCCAGGCGCGCCCGCTCGAGCAGGGCGGTCTGCGCCCGGCGGCGCTCGCGGCGCACCTCGGCGTCGCGCAGCTCCCGCTCGATGGCCGGGATCAGGCGCCGCAGATTTCCTTTCGTGAGGAAGTCCTGTGCGCCCGCCTTCATCGCCTCCACGGCGACGTCTTCGCCGATGGTACCGGAGACGAAGATGAACGGCGTGTCGAGATCGCGCGCCCGTAACAGGGCGAGGGCCGCCGGTCCGCTGAACTCGGGCATGCTGTAGTCGCCGATCACGAGGTCCCACGGATGGCGATCGAGCGCCGCCTGCATGGCGGCGGCGCGGTCGACGCGCTCGTAGGCGGGGTCGAAGCCGGCGCGCTCGAGCTCGCGGAGCAGCAACCGGGCGTCGTCCTCGGAGTCCTCCGCGATCAGTACCCGCAGGGGGACCCGCACCGACTGGCTCCGATCTGAGCGCGCCACGGCTGGACACATGCCCGCTCGGGCGCCGCGAGTCCAATACTTTCTTGTTCGCTGAGCTAGCGCTCCGAGCGATAGCTCCCGAGGCGTCCCCGGCCCGGTTGACGCCGGGGCCGCGGGTTGGCATTGTTATATCAGACTATGCGTTCTTGAATCGGGGTGCCCGTGCCACGGACCAAGGCGTTCCAGCCCGCGGAAGCCCTCGACCGTGCCATGGAGCTGTTCTGGCGCGACGGATACGCCCGGACCGGGCTCGACCGGCTGGTCCGCCGCACCGGCGCGAGCCGCTACGGGCTGTACGCCACGTTCGGCGGCAAGCGCGATCTGTTCCTCGCCAGTCTCGAGCGCTATTCCCAGGCGGTGATGGACCCGATGCTGGCGCCGCTCCAGCAGGCGCGGGCGTCCGCGTCCGAGATCCGGGACTTCTTCGATCGGGTGCTCGAGGTGATGCGCCGCCGGGGCGACGCCCGGGGCTGCTTCATCTGCAATACGGCGTTCGAGCGGGCTGCCGTCGATCCGGCGGCGGCGCGGCGCGTGCGGCAACACTTCCATCGCGTGCGCCGGCTGCTGGCGCGGGCGCTCGCCAACGCCCGCCGCGAGGGCAGCCTGCCGTCCGACGTGTCGTTGCCCGCCTGGGCGGACCACCTGCTCGGCGTGTCGGCCGGAGCGTTCCTGCTGGACAGCTGCGGGATGCGGCTCGACGTGATCCGGCGGTTCATTACTACCGCTTTGAAGGGATTGACCTGATGGAATTGCGTCATCTGCGATACTTCGTCGCGGTCGCCGAGGAGGGGAGTTTCCTACGGGCGGCCGGTCGCCTGCGGGTGGCGCAGCCCGCGCTCTCGAAGCAGATCCGGGACCTGGAGCGGGAAGTCGGCGTCAAGCTGTTCGAGCGGCTGCCGCGGGGGACGCGGGTGACGCGGGCCGGCGAGCAGTTTCTCGGCAACGCGCGCAGCGCGCTGGAAAGTGCGACGCGCGCCGTGACCACGGCCCGGCGGACCGACCCGGCCACGGGGCTCAAGTTCGCGCACAGCGATCTCTACGTCTACACGCCCGTCCTGCTCAAGGTGCTGGCGGCGTTCCGGCACGCGTCGCCCGAAACGCCGGTGCGCGTGGTGCGGGTGAATGAGGTCGATCAGCACGCCGCCCTGCGCGAGCACCGCATCGACGTCGCGGCGGGCTTCGTGCCCACCTGGCCCGTGCCCGGACTCGAGGCCCTGCAGCTCGCCGACTGTGCCGTGACCGGGGTGCTGCTGCCGGCGACCCATCCGCTCGCGGCGGAACGGCGGATTCGCCTGCGAGACCTGTCCGACCTGGTCTGGCTGCACCCCTCGCAGCACACCCGTCCCGAGCTGTATCGCGCGCTGCGGACCGCGCTCGAGACGCGCGGGCTCGTTCCGACCCGCCACCGCGGCCGCCGGGGCGACATCGGGGCCAACGTCGCGATCGCGGCGGGAGATGCCTGGGCGCTGGCGAACCCCGCGGTGGCCGCCGTGTACGCCGACATGCAGGGATCGATCGTGCATCGGCCGTTCGCCGACGCACCCATTCCCATGTGGTTCGCGCTCATCTGGCGCGGTGATGCTTCCTCGCCATTGGTGGAGACGATGGTGCGGGTCGCGCGCGGCACGGTGTCGCCCGCAGCTTAAGCGCGCCACTGTGAGCCCACTCATCACGGACCACTGTGACGGCCGCCGGTTTCGCAATCCGAACGGCGCGAATGGCCAGCCCGTCTGGATGGTGCCGCGCCTGTTGCTCACGCCGCGCAGCCGCTGGCCGGCGACCGTCCCGGTCGAGCCGCGGCGGCCGCCGCACGCCGGCCCGGACGACGTGGTCGTCACCTTCGTCGGTCATGCCACGTTTCTCATCCAGGTCGGCGACACCAGTCTGCTCATCGATCCGGTGTACTCGCAGCGGGCGAGCCCCGTGTCGTTCGCCGGCCCGCGTCGGGTTCGGGCGCCGGGCGTGCGATTCGGTGATCTGCCCGCCATTTCGCTCGTGCTCCTGAGTCACAATCACTACGACCACTGCGATCTCGGGACGCTGCGCGCACTGGAGCGGCGCTTTCATCCGCGGCTCGTGACACCGATCGGTAACGGCCGGCTTCTCCGCTCGGCGGGCATCGGTCAGGTCGAGGAGCTCGACTGGTGGCAGAGCGCAAGCACCGCGGCGCTGCCGGTCACGCTGACGCCCGCTCAGCACTTCTCCGCGCGCGGCCCGTTCGACCGCAACCGCGCGCTGTGGGGCGGCTTCCTGATCGAGGCCCGCGGGCGCCGCATGCTCTTTGCCGGCGATTCCGGCTATGGCCCCCATTTCCGCGAGATCGCCGCGCGGCTCTCTCCGATCGATCTTGCGCTGCTCCCCATCGGCGCCTACGAGCCACGTTGGTTCATGAAAGACATCCACATGAATCCGGCGGAAGCGGTGCAAGCCCACCTCGATCTCGGCGCGCGCCGCAGTCTCGCCATGCACTACGGCACGTTTCAATTGACGCCGGAGGGGGTGGACGAGCCGGTTCGGGAACTGGTAAAGGCCCTCCAGGAGCGCGGGGTGCCGGCCGAGCGGTTTCGTCCGGCGGACGTCGGGGAGTCGGTACCGCTGTAGTGCCGCGCGCCACGCGAGGTGGGCTCGGAATCGCCGAGGCGACAGCAGTCGGCCGGGTGACTACCGGTTGATCCAGTACGACAGCTTGACCAGGAAACTGTTGTCGGGCTGCAGTCCGAACAAATCGCTCAGGTCCCCCCGGAAGCCTTGCGTCCCCTCGGCGCCGGTAGAGTTCTGGCGCCCCTGGCTCCATACCACGAACAGCGTTGAGCCGGCCCGATACTCCCAGCGGAACACCACGTTAGAGCGGAACTGCTTGTAGTTGAACCCGCCGGGGTTGTCGGCGGCGACCGGGTCCGGGTTGTAGCGACTGGCGAAGTCTGCGGCGCGCGGCGTAGCGGACAGCCGCTGCGCGTTGCTGTACGTCCCCTTCGAGACGAACGGCTGGGCATATACCTGCAGCGTCGCGCTGGCCGTGAACGGGTACGTGAAGCGCATGGTCACGCCGAGCTGTTTCTGCTCGAGGTGCGCGAACAGGTAGTATGTCGTCGTGTCGCCGGCGATCGTCTTGGGACCGAGCGGCTGCACCGCGTTGCTGGTGCGGGTGTAGTTGGGGATGATCGCCGCGGTGACGCGCGACGCCAGCTTGAAATCGACCTCGGGCATCAGGTTAATGCTGTGCGAGCGCCCGCCGTCTCCCCGCCAATAGTTGACCCAGAAGTACGGCACGATCGCCTTGCGGTCGTCGCCGTTCAGGCCGGCCCACGGGGCGAGGTAGCTATCCTGACGCACCGCCGGCCCGCCGCGGGCGCAGGAGTAGCAGTATGTCTCACCGAGCTGGCCCCACGTGGCACCGGTGTGGAACGACCAGGTGTTTCGGAACGTGGTGTGCGTGTTGGTGTTGAACGCCCGCTCCTCGGGCAGCCCCGCCGTCGTCCAGTACTGCCACCAGTTGAAATTCCACTGGAACCGCTGGTAGAGAGCGCGCTCGTGGCGATCGAAGTACCCGATCCAGGTATTCCAGGATTGCTGGTCCGCGCGCTGCAGGTACCCCAAGTCGTTCACCTCGAAGCCGGCGGAGCGCCGCTGGTAGCCGGTCTGCCCCAGGAGGTGCGCGCCCCCCACCTTGCTGATTTGCAGCTCCTCGGCGTCCCCGGAGAGCGACGTGCGCGTCGGGTCGTAGCGGAGCGCGTCGGGCCGCTGGTAGTAGTGGACCGCGTCGCGCTGGGTGGAATCGATGGCCTGGGCGCTGCCCGCCACCCGACTGAAATCGAGCGAGCCCGAGACCTCGAATCGGCCGCCAGGAAAGCGATGGCGGAAATCCGCCGCGCCCACGTAGGCGTTATGCCGCAGGTACGGCGACGTCCAGGAGTCGTTGTCGCGGTTCACCGCCGTGACGATGCCGCCGATGCTCGTCTCGCCGCCGCGCAGATCCTGGCGCAGCCGCACGACGCCGTAGTTGGTGGTCGGCTCGATCGTCACGCCGCCCACACCCGTCACGTGCTCGGTCACGGCGTTGAGCGCGCCGATCGTGAGCCCGCCCGGCAGGCGGCCGGTGAGCTTGCCCGCACCGAGGATCCGGGTAAAGGCGGGCGAGGTGTTGTCGTTGTAGGTGCCGGCCAGCTCGGGCGCGCGCCCGATGCGCCGGCTGTACACCAGGCCTTCGCCGTTGCAGTTCACCTGGCTGCAGTTGACGTCGAACTGGAACAGGCCGCGCCCGGCGACGAAGAACGGGCGCTGCTCGTTGAAGAAGGTCTCGAAGGCGCTGAGGTTCAGGACCGCGGGGTCGGCTTCCACTTGCCCGAAGTCGGGGTTCAGCGTGGCGTCGAGCGTGAGGTTCGATGCGACCCGGTACTTCAGGTCGCCGCCCAGCGTGACGTCCTGCGTGCGACCGATGCCCGTCGCGGTGGACTGCGACACGTTCTTGGTCACGAGATAGGGGGCGGCCTCGAGCCGACGCGGCGCCTCGAGGTCGTCGAACCCGCCGACCTCGCCGAATTGCGACACGAAGCCGGCCTTGGACTGGCGGAACAAGGGCCAGCTCACGCGCTGGGAGTAGCGGTACAGGTCGCGGTCGATCGTGAAGCCGAAGGTGTGGTTCTTTTGTCGCCCGTAGCGCAGCTGTGACAGCGGAATGCGGAACTCGGCGGTCCAGCCAAGGGAGTCGACGCGGGTCGCCACGTCCCACACGGCGTCCCAGGCGAAGTCTTCGTTGCCGTCGTTGTAGACCTGCGCGTCGAGCTTCACGCCCGACGGGTTGACGCCGAATTCATAGCCGGTGCGGCGGTCATGATACGAATCCAGGAACAGCCAGATCATGTCGGACGGCGTGAAGTAGTCGCGCCGGGCGAGCACCGTGATGATGCTGTCGGGGTGCGGATCGAAGGCGCGCACGAACACGTACAGGTTGGCCGCGTCGTAGGCGATTTTCGCTACGGTCGGGAGCTTCGGCGCGCCGCCCTCGCTGGGCCGCCATTCTTGAAATTCGGTGATGGCCGGCGCCTCGCGCCACACGGCATCGTCGTCGCGCCCGTCGATGACGGGTGCCCGGGCGGCGCGGGTGGCGGCGACGCTCCTGACGGGTGGCGGCTGGTCGGCGGATTGGCGCGGCCGTAGATCGGCGACCTGACGGGCGAGCGTGATGGCGGCAAGGAGCGGCAAGCCAAGGAGCATGACAGCCTGTTCGGAGGTTTGCCTGTTAGATGACGGAACTCGAGAAATGGTTGTTTCGGGCACCACGACCCGGGCTAGGCCGCGCCGGCAATGGGGGTTACGTTGACTCGCGTGAATTCCATGGATCTCCAGGGTCGCAGCTTCTTCGTCACCGGAGCGAACTCCGGCATCGGGCGGGCCCTGGTCGAGGCGCTCGCGGCCCGCGGGGGTCGGGTCGTCCTCGCGACCCGCTCCGAGGAGCGGACCAGGCCCGTCCTGAGCGCGATCCAGAGCCGCTACCCGGCCGCGCGGGCGCAATGGGTGTCCCTCGATGTGTCGGATCTCGGCTCGGTGCGGCGCGCCGCCCAGGCGTTCCTCGCGTCCGGCCAACCGATCGACGTGCTGGTCAACAACGCCGGCATCGCGGGGACGCGCGCCCTCAGCAAGGACGGCTTCGACCTGACGTACGCGACCAACCACATCGGGCCGTTTCTGCTCACGACCCTACTGCTCCCGCGGGTGCGCGAAGCGCCGCAGGGGCGCGTGGTCAATGTGGCGAGCGGCGCCCACATGATGGTCAAGCGGATCGACTGGTCCGTACTGGAGCGCCGCCTGACGCCCCAGCGCAGCGGCTTGACCGACTATGCCGTCACCAAGCTCATGAACGTGCTGCACGCGAAGGAGCTGGCACGCCGCCTGACCGGGACCCGAGTCACGACCTACGCGCTCCACCCCGGGGCGGTGGCATCCAACATCTGGCGCTCCCTGCCGCGGCCCCTGCAATGGTTCGGCAAGCTGTTCATGCTCTCGAACGAACAAGGTGCGGAGAGCCCGCTCTACTGCGCCACGGCCCCCGAGCTCGCGGCGACCACGGGCCGGTACTACGACCGGACCCGCGAGGCGAGGCCCAGTCCGCTGGCCGAGGATGCGGCGCTGGCGGAGGAGCTGTGGACCAGGACCGAAGCGGCGGCGACAGGAAACTAAACGAGGAGCCCCTGCATGCTCAGCGCAGCACCCATTCGAGCCTACATCCCCGCTTCCAACCTCCGGCGGGCCAGGAAATTCTACGAGGAGACCGTGGGGCTCGAGCCCGGCGAAGAGTACGGCGGCGGCGTGATCTATACGTGCGGCGGCGCCGAAGCATTCATGTATCAGACCGGTAATGCGGGGACGTCGAAGGCGAGCCAGGCGTTCTGGCAGGTCGACGATGTCGAGGCCGAGGTGGCCGACCTCAAAGCCCGCGGCGTGGTGTTCGAGGAATACGACATGCCGGGGATCAAGATGAAGAACAGCATCGCCACGGGAGGCGGGGCGAAGACCGCGTGGTTCAAAGACAGCGAGGGGAACATCATGGCGGTGAGTCAGCGCCTGCGGTGACTCCCCAGAGCCACGCTGCCCCGCGCACCCCGCTCGCATCACCGTGGGCGGCCCGCACGATGCGGGTGGCAACCGGATCGGAAGCCGCTCCCGCCGCGAACAGGTAGCGCGGGAGCGCCGCATACGCCGCTTCCGGCAGTCCGGCGATGTTCGACATGCCGCCGCCCAGCACCACGACGTCGGGGTCGAGCACGTGGATCAGCGACGCGAGGGCGCGACCGAGACGATCGTGGTATCGGGCCAGCGACGCAGCCGCGCCCGCGTCGCCGCCCGCCGCGCGTGCGATGTCCGCGGCCGACAGCGTGACACCGGTACGCTCGGCGTGGTCGCGCTCGAACGCCGGGCCTGAGAGCCAGGCTTCGATGCAGCCGCGTTTTGCACAGTAACAGGGCGGACCGGGCCACTCGTCCGACGTGGGCCACGGAAGGGGATTGTGCCCCCATTCGCCGGCGATCAGGTTCGCGCCCGACAGGACATGACCGTCGACGACGATCCCACCCCCGACGCCCGTGCCGAGGATGACGCCGAATACGACGTGCGCGCCGACGCCCGCACCGTCGGTGGCCTCGGAGATCGCGAAGCAGTTCGCGTCGTTCATGAGTCTGACCGGTCGATCGAGTCGCGTCTCGAGATCGCGTCCCAGCGGCCGGCCGTTGAGCCAGACGGAGTTGGCGTTCTTCACAAGCCACGTGTGGGGCACGAGCGTCCCCGGGATGCCGACGCCCACGGTCCCGACCGCGCCGGCGGCGCGGTCGAGCTCCCGCACCAGTCCCGCAACAGCGTCGAGCAACGCCGGGTAATCCCGTGGCGTGGGCACGCGTCGTCGCGCGATCTCGTCACCCGCGGGCGACAGCGCGACCGCTTCGATCTTGGTTCCGCCGACGTCGATGCCGATGCGCACGGAAGCAGTCTACGCCGGGCTCGATAGATTCGATAGGCGGAGGGAACAATGCTCTTTTCGACGGCGACGCTGACGTTCCTGCGTGGCCTCAAGCGTCACAACGACCGGGCATGGTTCGAGGCGCACCGCCCCGAATACGAGGCGGTCGTGAAACAACCGATGCGCCACCTCATCGAGGAGCTGGACGTGCGGCTGGCGCGGCTCGCGCCCGAGATCGTCGGCGACCCCAAACGATCGATGTTCCGGATCTACCGCGACATTCGGTTCTCCGCCGACAAGTCCCCGTACAAGACCCACGCCTCTTGCTGGTTCTACCATCGCGACGGCTCGCGCGCGGTGGGGCGCGAGGCGGCGGGCGGCGGCGCCGGGTTCTACTTCCAGATCGCGCCGGGCGACGCGTTTCTCGGCGGTGGCATGTGGATGCCGCAACGCGAGGCGCTGCGCGCCCTGCGTGCGGCCATCGCCCGAGACCCGAAGCGATTCTCGCAGATCGCCACCGCGCGGCGACTGGTGCGGCGGTTCGGCGGCCTGTCCGAGGAGGCGGTGCTGCGCCGGGTGCCGCGCGGCTTCGCGCCGGATCATCCGGCGGCGCGGTGGCTCAAGTTCCAGTCGTTCGTGATGGGCCGGGCGTTGACCGACGCCCAGGCGGTGAGCGCCCGTCTGCCGGCGCTGCTCGAGGACGACTTCCGCCTCATGCTGCCGCTGGTGCGATGGATCAACGGCGTGTTGGGGTCGCCACGCCCAGAGCGTCCTCGTCCCATCGGGTATGCGTCTCCACGGCGACCAGCAACCGCTCGTACTCATCGCGCAGCCGCGCCCGTAAGGCGGCCCACGCGGCATCGTCGACCACGGACACGGTCCAGCTGCGACTGCGGTCGCGCGAGGTCGATTCTCCGCGCAGGCCCCTGGTCGAGAGCGCCACGCTCGAGGTCAGGTGGTGGACGTGGCCAGCGATGGTCGTGCGGCCCGGCCCCCCCTCGCGGGACGCCGCGGCGGCGCTCAAACCGCCGATCGTACCGAACACTCCGGTCCCCGGAGAGGTGTCGGTAAAGTACGTCCAGGGACCGGGGGGCCCGTCGAAGGCTTCACGCAGCATCCGGGTGAGCAGGCTCACCGTCACGGCGGGGGGCGTACCGGTCATACCCGATCCTCCTTCTGTCGGGGGCGGCGTTCTCACGCCAGCCTCGTCCGAATGTCGATTTCCGACGTGAGCGTCCGATGGACCGGACACTTGTCGGCGATCTCCAGTGCCTTAGTACGCTGCTCCTCGGTGAGCTCCCCGTCCAGGTCGATCTCGCGCTCGATCCGATCGAGCAGAACCTGTTTGGTCTCGCATTCGACGCAGTCGTCCGCGTGGACCCTCGAGTGCCGGAGGCGTACCACCACGCCCGTGAGCGACCATCCTTTCCGTCGCGCATACAGCGCGATGGTCATGGACGTTCAGGCGCCGAGCGCCGCCAGGAGCAGATCGTAAGGTCCGGGCCCCCGGTCGGTCCCGCCCGCGGAGACGGGCTCGTCGGCGATGAGCCGGTGACGCCCCACGACGATCTGCTGGACGAATCCTTGCCCGCCGCCGCGCACGACCACGAGGCCTTGCTCCACTGGCTCGACCATGACGTGACCTCTCTGTGAAAGTATTGTCACTGCTTCGGCACGATCTTGAGGTTGGCGAAATCGCCATCGGAGCCGTTTCCCACCCACAGGCCCACCCGTCCCTTGTGACGATCGCTTAGCTGGCTGACCACGAGACTCGGCTCCTTCGCGTCGGCGACGAATACGCTCACCTTCGGGCTCGCGACCACGACGCGCACGTGGAACCAGCCGTTCGGATCTGGCGCGGGAGCGACGGCCTGCTCGTACTCCCCCGGGTGCTCGGCTCTCAGCTTCTGCCACGTGTACGTTGGGTGTGAGACGTATTGCACCGCGTGCGTACGTCTCGCCGGGTCGTCAGTCTTGAAGTTGAACGGACGCAGGTAGACGGCGTCATATGTCGTGTCGTCCACTCCGTGAAACGCCACGCCCACGAAGCTCTGTCCCTGCACGTCCTTGCCTCTGATATCGAGCTCGAACGTGCCGTTGCCGAGCTCGACGCCCCGCAGGTACGCCACACCGTTGCCGGCGGCTTCGCTCAGCCGCACACCAGTTCTCGTCCCGTCCGTGAGGGCGCTCGCGCTGCGGTTGAACACGTCCAGGCTCTTGGGCTCGAGGGTTTTCGCCTGACCGCCGGCTCGGGACGCGGTGCAGAGTCCGACGGCGGCAAGCATGAGGGAGACAGCAATGCGCCTGTTCATGACGTCTCCGTTTCAGGGAGGTACCGGACCCGTACGGGCGAGCACCGCCGCTAGCTTCGCGGCAATATCGGGCCACCCTCGTGATGGCGTCAGGGGCGGTGGTGTTCGCGCGTTCTTGATTGCAGCCGCTCCGCTAAGCAGCTTGAGCCCTACATGATTGAGGTCCAACCCGTCGTGCTGGAAGGGCACGGCATCCGTCTCGAGCCGCTGACCGATAGCCACCACTCGGCGCTGGCAGCGGCGGCGGTCGATGGGAGGTTGTGGGAGCTGTGGTTCGTCGCCGTGCCCCCGCCCGAGGGCATGCCGGCCTACGTGGCCGAGGCGCTGAAGGGGCAACGCGAAGGCCACATGCTCCCGTGGGTCGTGCGTGACCTGGCCAGCGGGACCGTCATCGGCTCGACGCGCTATCACGATATCGCTCCCCAGCTCGATCGGGTGGAGATCGGGCACACCTGGTACGCGGGCAGCCGCCAGCGCACGCACGTCAATACGACCTGCAAGCTGCTGCTCCTCGGCCACGCCTTCGACACGCTCGGATGCAACGTCGTGGGCCTCCGCACCGATAATTTCAATTTCCGCTCGCAGCGCGCGATCGAGGCGCTGGGCGCGAAGAAGGACGGTGTGATCCGTCACTACGGCGTGCGCCGCGACGGCACCGTCCGGGACGTGGTGATGTACAGTATCCTGGTCACGGAGTGGCCGGACGTCCGGCGGCACCTCGAGCTGCGCCTCGCGCGCCATGGCTGAGTCGCGCGCGACCTCGCGGCATCGCCGCCAGCTCGCGGCGGCGGCTCTTGTCTCCGCACTGGGCGCCTGCATCACGCACGCTCGCGAGCAGGCCGGTCACTTCGAAATCCGCTCCGCCCGCGAAGACTTCGGCGGACACTCGCACACGACCATGTCGCTCGTATACCATGGCCGCACGCTGGCCGACGGCCTCACGGACTGGACGGTCGACCGCCGGCGCCCCGACCGGATCGTCTACGCATCCACCACGCCGTGCGGCACCTTTTTCCTGGACGCCGCGACGCAACGCCGCCTCGTGCTCGCCCCCGCACCCATCATCGTGCACGCGGCCGAGGACGATTCCCCCGAGTTCGCAGGCAGCAACCCCTGGTCGTCGGACGGACGGTATGTGTGGATCGGAAACGACATCGCGAATCCGATCGTGGTCGATCTCGACCGTGGGGAACGGATCGATCTGCCGTTCACCCGCCGCAGCAACTCCCGCCTGGCCGGAGTGCGATGGTCCGACCGCGCCGGGACGTTCAGGACGGACCATGCCCCCCCGATCGACGGCTCCCGTGCCGAGCACGCGACGGTGAGCAGCGCGACCGCCACTGGAGCACGCGCCTTCAAGAACAGACCGCACCCACCAGGGCCACCGGTTGAGCGCTCGGACGTGTGGGCGTCCATCCGACCTGCCCGAGCGACTTGATGATGATCGACCCACGCTGGCCCTGGGACGCCGGGACCAGGCGACCGCTGCGCCACAGGAAGTCGGCGGTCGTCCACAGCTCGAGGCCGTGAGCGACGGCCTCGGTCATCGTGGCGACGTAGGTGGCATGGAGCGGCGACAGCGTGATGACGACGAGATCGCGATCCGGGTCGTTGTACCCTCCCGGTTCCACGATCACCGCGATCTGATCGCCGTCGGGTGACCACATCAGCGCGGTTGCCGAGATGCGCTGTCC
>QHTP01000073.1 GCA_003220855.1 Gemmatimonadota bacterium | reverse complement strand
GACACTGATGTTCTACGTGATGAGCCGCGAGGTGTGGCGCTGGAGCTTCG
This sequence comes from Gemmatimonadota bacterium, assembly GCA_003220855.1. GTDB lineage: Bacteria > Gemmatimonadota > Gemmatimonadetes > Gemmatimonadales > GWC2-71-9 > AG41. Next base: position 17,584 of record QHTP01000073.1, on the reverse strand, counting down.
CGCGCGCGGCGGTCGTGTCCGGCTTGTTCCTGTGCGTGGACCTGCCGTTCTTCGCGGCGAACATGCTGAAGATTCGCTACGGCGGCTGGGTCCCCCTGGTGATCGCGGCGGCCATTTTCCTGCTGATGACGACGTGGCAGCGGGGGCGCGAGATCCTCGCGAAGCGCATGCAGGAGAAGACCGTGGCGCTGAAGATGCTGCTCGCCGATCTCGCCGCCGAGCCGCCGCTGCGCGTTCCGGGGACGGCGGTGTTCATGTCCGGCACCACCGACGGCACGCCCCCGTCGCTGGTGCACAACCTGACGCACAACAAAGTGCTGCACGAGCGGGTCGTGTTTCTGACTGTGGTGACGCAGGACATCCCGCACGTGTCGCGCGCGGAGCGGGTGACGGTGAAAGCGATCGGGAAGGGGTTTTACAGCGTGATCGCCCGCTACGGGTTCATGGACGATCCGGATATCGATGACGTGCTGGCGGCATGCCAGGTGAAGTCGCTCGACATTCCCATCGCGGGAACGACGTTCTTCCTCGGTCGCGAGACGCTCGTCGCCTCCGATCGGCCCGACATGGCGCGGTGGCGCGAGCAGCTGTTCGCGTTCATGTCGCGTAACGCCCTGCGGGCCACGGCCTTCTTCAAGATCCCCGCGGACCAGGTATTCGAGGTGGGGGCGCAGGTGGAACTTTAGGGGATCGGGACTCGGAGTTAGGGGCTCGGGAGTTTGCCCGCCAGCCCCTGGCCCCGAGTCCCGAGTCCCGAGTCCCGAGCCCCGAGCCCCCTACTCGACCTGGCCAAACTTCGCGATGTCCTCCGGCAGCTCCTCTTGGGTCTTGGCGGCGTCCTTGCCTTGCACCATCACGCGGATCTGCTCGACCACGTCCGGGTTCGCCAGGGTCGTCACGTCGCCGACATCTCTGCGATTGGAGATGGCCGCGAGCACGCGACGCATGATCTTCCCCGAGCGCGTCTTGGGCATGTCCGGCACGATGTAGACTTGCTTGGGCCGCGCGATCTTGCCAATCACTTCTTCGTTCGCCTTGATCACGCGGTCGATCACGGCCTGGCTCGGCGGCACCCCCGGCTTGAGCGCGACGTACACTTCCGGCACGCGTCCCTTGACCTCGTCCTGGACCGGGACGACGGCGGCCTCGGCGACTTCCGGGACCGTGAGACAGGCGGACTCGATTTCTTTCGTGCCGAGGCGGTGACCGGCGACGTTGATCACGTCGTCGATACGGCCGAGGATGCGGTAGTAGCCGTCGGCCGCCTGTACCGCGCCGTCGCCGCATAGGAACGGCCAGTCGCGCCAGTCCTTGCTGCGTGGATTCTTGTTGTACTTGGCGAAATACGTCTTGACGTAGCGATCGCGGTCGCCCCAGATGGTCTGCATGACGCCCGGCCAGGGATTACGGATGCAGATGTTGCCCGCCTTGCCCGACCCCTTGGGGACTTCCGTCCCGGTTTCGTCGTAAATCACGGGATGGATGCCCGGCGCGGCGGGCCCGCAGCTGCCGGGCTTCATCGGATGAATCGCGGGCATGGTGGTGGCGAGAAAGCCGCCGGTCTCCGTCATCCACCACGTATCGGTGATGACCGCCTCCCGCTTGCCTACCTCGTCGTAGTACCAGCGCCACGCCTCCGGCTCGATCGGCTCGCCCACCGTCGTCATCGACTTGAAGCGGTACTTGTACTTGCGCGGCTCCTGGGGACCGAGTTTGCGCAGCATCCGGATCGCAGTCGGTGCAGTATGGAAGATGTTCACGCCCAGGCGCTCGGCGATGCGCCAGGGACGGCCGGCGTCGGGATACGTCGGCACGCCCTCGTACAGCACGCCCGTCGCGGCGTTCGCCAGCGGACCATACACGATGTAGGAATGCCCGGTGATCCAGCCGATGTCCGCCATGCACCAATACACGTCGTCGGGACGAATGTCGAGAATCCACTTGGACGTGGCGGTCACGTACGCGAGATACCCCGCGATCCCGTGCTGGGCGCCCTTGGGCTTGCCGGTGGTGCCGCTCGAGTACATGAGGAACAGGGGCGCTTCCGACGAAAGGCGAACCGGATCGACTCTCTTCCCCTGGTAATCCTTGAGCAGGTCGTTCACGAAGAAATCGCGACCCGAGACCATCGGCGTCTTGGCGGACGCCTTCCCGGGGTAGCGCTGCCACACCAGGACCTTGTCGACGTCCTGCCCCAGCTCGTGCGCCGTCTTCACCGCGATATCGGCGTTCACCTTGTGGTCGATCAGGGAGCCGTTGCGCCAATACGCGTCCATCGTGATCAGGAGGCGGCTGCCCGAGTCCTGAATGCGCGAGCCGCACGCCTGGCCGCTGAACCCGCCGAAGACTTGCGAGTGGACGACGCCCAGTCGGGCACACGCCAGCATCGTGATCGGCAACTCGGGGACCATGGGCATGTGCAGGGTGACGCGGTCGCCCGCTTTGAGTCCGACGCCCTGGAGCAGCGCGGCAACTTCGTTGACCCGGTCGTACAGCTCCCGATAGGTGAGGGCGACGTCGCGCTCGGCCTCTTGTTCGGGCACGAAAATGAATGCGGCCTTGCTGCCGTACTGCTCCAGGTGGCGGTCCACGCAGTTGTAGGACGCGTTGATCTTGCCGCCGACGAACCACTTCCAGAACGGCGCATCGCTGGTATCGAGCACCGTGTGATAGGGTTCGAACCAGGTCAGCATGTCCGCATAAGCCTTGAAGCAGTCGGGGAACCGGTCGAGGCCGAACTTTTCGAAAATGCGGGGGTCCCGCATGTTCGCCTGTGCTTTGAACTGGTCGGAGGGTTGATAGTACTCCTCCTCCTTCCAGTGCACGGCGATCTGCGCTTCGCTGACCTCGGTCAGCTCCTTCGCTTTAGGCGTACCTGCCATGGGATGTGCCTCCTGGGAATGCGGGCGGCGTGGAGAGGCTAAGGTATGCCCCGCGGGTGGACGGTGGTCAAGACGCCCCTTGCAAACTGCGCGGCGGCATTCGGTCTGCGGTACCAGGGCGGGTGCGACGTCGCACGCCGCCTTTGACAAGCGGTTGGCGGCGCGCAGGTTAGCTGTGTTGGCACTGGAGTCGCGTACCCACCGGTCGGCGATCTAACTGGAGCCGACTGTGGAGGATCTGATGCCGATGTCGACGCACCCGAGCGAGAAGGTCCTGGCGGCTCCCGAGGAGCTGGGGCTCGACTCGCGCACCGCCTTCCGGCGGGCGGCGACGGAGCTGCTGGAGCAGCTCGGGGAGGGGGCCGGGCGCCTGGTGATCGATCTCTCAGGCACCCGTCAGATCGACAGCGCGGGGCTCGGGGCGTTGATGCTCATCCAGCGGAAGGCGGCGGAGCGCCGGCTGACGGTGTGCCTGCGCGGGGCCAACGAGGAACTGCGGTTCCTGCTGGTGTTGACCAAGCTCGACGACCTGTTCGAGTTGGAGAGCGGCGGCCGCTGAGCGTCCCGTAGACGGCCGGGGGGGGTCGCATATATTGGCCCACCTATGACTTCCCCCCCCTCCGGCGCTGCGCGCAGGGTGTTGTTCGTCGAGGACGAGTCGGCGCTGCGCCGTACCTATCAGCGGTTCTTCTCCACGCGCTATGCCGTCGCGTTCGCGGCGAGCGGCAGCGAAGCCCGCCGCCAGCTGGAGGACTTCCGGCCCGAGGTGCTGGTGCTCGACCTGCGGCTCCCCGATACCGACGGCGTCACGCTACTGCAAGAGATCCGCCAGTCGCGACCCTCCCTCCCCGTGATCGTCACGACAGCGTACGTCAGCATGGAGCCGCTCATCCACGTGCTCGACCTCGGGCATTCGGGCTACCTGGTCAAGCCGTTCGACATGGAAGATCTCGCCGCGTGCATCGATGCTCTCGGCTGAGGGGCTGCGGCACACGTACGGGCCCGTGGTCGCGCTCGACGGCGTGTCGCTCACGCTCGCACCCGGACAGACGCTGGCTATCTTCGGGCCCAATGGCTCGGGCAAGACGACGCTCCTCAAGGTGCTGGCGGGGTTGATCCGGCCACAACAGGGCTGGGCCCGCGTCGCCGGCGGGCGCCGCGCCATCGGCTGGATCGGTCATCAGTCCCATTTGTACGGCCACTTGAGCGTAACGGAGAATCTGCTGTTCTGGGCCGCGCTGTACGGGGTGGCCGCGGCCGAGCGTGGCGTGCGCGCCGCCGCCATCCTGGAACGACTCGGGCTGTCGGATCGTGCCGGGCAGCCCGTGTGGTCGTTGTCCCGCGGCCTGGCGCAGCGGGCGGCGATCGCCAAGGCGCTGGTGCACGACCCCCGTGTGCTGCTGCTCGACGAGCCGTTCACCGGGCTCGATCTCGCGGCCGCGGGCGACCTCCGGAAACTGCTGGGCGAGCTGCGCGGGGCGGGGCGCGTGCTGGTGCTCGCGACGCACAACGTCGACGAGGGTGTCGAGCTCGCCACGGACGTGGCGTTCCAGCGGCAGGGGCGGTTGGTGCAGCTGGCGCCGCGGGGAGCACGAGGCGCGGCGGAGATCGCCGAGGCGTACCGGCGGGCCGTGACCGATGGGTGAGCTGCTCGGGCAGGCCTGGACCGTGGCGCGCAAGGATTTGGTGCTCGAGTTCCGGACGCGCACCGCCCTGCTCTCGGCGGTGGTGTTCACGGCCCTCGTCCTGACGGTGTTCAATTTCGGGCGTGATCCGACCGCCGTTGCGACGATCGATCTCGCGCCCAGCATTCTCTGGGTCACCTTCACGTTCGCCGCCATGCTCGCGCTCAATCGGGCGTTTCAGCTCGAGCTCGAGAACGGGGCGCTCGAGGGGTTGCTGGTCTCTCCGCTCTCGCGCCACAGTCTCTACCTGGGCAAGGTGCTCGCCAATCTCGGATTCGTCGGCGTGGTGGAGGCCGTCGGCCTGCCGCTGTTCGTGCTGTTCTTCAACGTGCCCGTCGGTCGGGTCCTGCTTCCTCTGATCGGGGTCATCGCCCTCGCCACCGTGGGATTCGTCTCGGTGGGAACGTTGTTCAGCGCGATGGTGGTGCGGACGCGTTTCGCCGAGCTGATGCTGCCGGTGCTACTGCTGCCGTTTCTGTTGTTGCCGCTGACCTACGCCGTGCAGGCCACGGCCCGGCTGCTGGCCGGGCGTCCCTTGAGCGAGGTGTCGGGCTGGCTTAAGTTGCTCGCCGCATACGACCTGGTGTTTATCGCAGTGGCGCTGCTGCTGTTTCCGCACACGGTGGACGAATGAGTCTCGCACAGCAGGGTCGCCGTGTCGTGCTGGCCGGCTTGCTGCTGCTCGGCGGCGTGTATGTCCGGGCCCTGGCGTTCACGCCGGTCGAGCGCTTCCAGGGCCCCGCGCAGAAGATCTTCTACCTGCACGTTCCCGCCGCCGTGACCACGGAGCTGGCGGTGATCCTGGTGGGCCTGGCCGGCGTGTTCTTCCTGTTTCTGAAAGACCCCCGGCTCGACCGATTCGCGGAAGCCTCGGCGGAGGTCGGCACGGTGTTCGCGGGTATCGTCCTGACGACCGGACCCATCTGGGGAAAGCCCATCTGGGGCACGTGGTGGACCTGGGACGCCCGGCTCACCAGCACGCTGTTCCTGTTCTTCCTGCTGATCAGCTATCACCTGCTGCGCGGCGCGGTGACCGACGCGGGGCTGCGCGCGCGGTACGGCGCGGTGCTGGGGATCTGTGCGGTCGTGCTGGTCGGATTCATTCACCTGAGCGTGTATCTCTTTCCGACGCTCCACCCACAGCCCATCGTGCTGCGACCCGGCAAGCCCGGTCTGCCCCCGGAAATGCTGGTGACCTTGCTGCTGTCGTTCGGCGTGTTCCTCGTCCTCTACGTGGGCTTCGTGATGCAACGCTACGCCATCGCCCTGCGGCGCGAAGCCGCGTCGCATGGCTGAGGGGGTCCCGCAGAACGCGGGCTACCTCGTGGCGGCATACAGCGTGGTGCCGGTGATCTTGCTGGCGTACGCCGTGTCGCTGTATCGGCGCAGCACCAGGCCCTAAGCGTTGCGCTTGTCGACGAACAACTCGGCGCGGGCGGCGGACAGGCGCTCGAGCCCGTCGGGGACCTGCGTCGCCCACAGGTGCAGGGCCTCGTCCGCGGCGCGCGCGTCCCCCGCCTGGAACAGTGCTCCGGCGTTGAGCCACAGCGCTTCGGCGCCGCCGCCGGCCGCGTAGGCCCGCGCGAACCGCGCGGCCGCTTCGGCATGCCGTCCGGCTCGGGCGTACAGATCGCCGGCGGCGAGGGCGGCGTCGGGGCGCTCTTCGAGCGTGAGCACCTGCTCGTAGGCGACGAGGGCATCGTGCTGGCGGAACACCATCTGGAACGCCTCCCCCAGGAGCATCCAGGCGTCCGGGTTTGCGGGGAACCGCTCGACGGCGTCCTGCGCGGCCGCGACCGCACCCCACCGGTCCTCGATGGCGCGCCGCAGGCGGACCAGCGCCGGGTGGCACTCCCCGAACGCGGGGCTCATTGCACACCCCGCCCGCAGCCACCAGTCGGCGCGCCTGGGCGCGTCCCGCTGGCTGGCGGCGGCTCGCCGCACGGTGAACCGCACGAGCGCGGAGCGCAGGGCCCGGAGCATTGCTTGATAATGGTTTTGGGTCCCGAGAGATTGCAACCACGCATGCCACCGGAGCCTCGTCGCCACGCCCGTCACCCCCTTGCGGGACGGCGCATCGTCGTCACGCGCGCGCGCGAGCAGGCGGGCGAGCTGGCGCGGGCGCTCGAGGCGCTCGGCGCCGAGGTGCTCGCCGTGCCGACGATCCGCATCGTGCCGCTCGCCGACCTCTCCGCGTTGCGCGCCGCCCTCACCGACCCGGCTGCCTATGACTGGATCGTGTTCACAAGCCAGAACACCGTCCACGTGGTATGCGATCGGCTGGTCGAGTGGGGGCTCGCCGCGCGCGACCTGGCACGGATGGCTGTGGCCGCCATCGGACCGGCGACGGCGCAGGCGTTGGAGCGATACGGCGTGACGCCGGATGTCGTGCCGCCCAAGTACGTCGCCGAGGCGGTCGTGGCGGCCGTAGTGGCGCGCGGCGCGGTACACGGCAAACGCTTCCTGGTCCCTCGGGCACGCGAGGCCCGTGACGCCCTCCCCGAGGGATTGCGGGCGCGCGGCGCGATCGTGGATGTGATTCCGGTCTACGAGACCGTCCGAGCGGCGGGGGACGGCGGCGCCCTCGCGGCACAGCTGCTCGGCGGCACCATCGACGTCGTGACGCTCACGTCATCGTCTACGGTGCGGGGCTTCGTCGATCTGGTGGGGCGAGCGGCCGCGACATCGGGCCGGTTCAGCGCCGCGGTGATCGGTCCCGTCACGGCCGCGAGCGCGAGGGAGCTCGGTCTCCCCGTCGCGATCGAGGCGGAGGACTACACGGTCGGGGGCCTCGTGGCGGCGCTGGTGCGCTACTACGCGGAAGGGGGAACGGGGAAAGGGGAAACGTGAGCGCCGTCCTGAAGCTCGGCACCCGCGGCAGCAGGCTGGCGCTTTGGCAAGCCGAGTGGGTGCAGGTGGCCCTCGCCCGTCACGGCGTGGACGCCGACCTCATCGTCATCAAGACGCGAGGCGATGCGGAGGTCGACCGCCCGCTGCGCGAGTTGGAAGGCAAAGGTTTCTTCACCAAGGAGATCGAGGACGCGCTGCTCGCCGGGCGCATCGACGCCGCGGTCCACTCGCTCAAGGACCTGCCGACGCGACTCCCCGACGGTGTGGCGCTCGCCGCCGTCCCGCCGCGCGCCGACCCGGCGGAGGCGCTTGTGACCCGCGACGCGGGCGTCGCCTCCATCGCCGATCTGCCGGGCGGCGCGAAGATCGGGACGTCGAGCCTGCGACGCGTGGCTCAGGTCCGCTACCTGAGGCCCGACCTCGAGATCGTCGCGCTACGCGGCAACGTGCCGACGCGCGTCCAGAAGGTGACCCAGGGCCGCGATGGGCTCGCTGCGGCGCTGCTCGCGGCGGCGGGGCTCGAGCGGCTCGAGCTCGCCGGTCGGATCGCCGCGCGGGTCGATCCGCTGGTGGTGATGCCCGCGCCGGGGCAGGGCGCCCTGGGTCTCGAGGTGCGGAGCGACGACCGTCGGGCCCGTGTCGCGCTCGCGCCGCTCGAAGACGCGGAAAGCGCGCGCCACGTCGCCGCCGAGCGGAGCCTGCTCGCGACCCTGGAAGGCGGGTGCCAGGCTCCGGTGGCGGCGTACGTCGGGGCTCGGGACTCGGGGCTCGGGGCTCGGTTGTTTGGGAGGGTCACGGCCCTCGATGGTTCGGTGCAGATCACGGCATCGGCGGTGATCGACGACAGCGATCCCGCCGCCGCGGGCGTAGCGGTCGCGGACTTGCTCACGGCGCACGGCGCGTCGAGATTGCTCGCGCGATGAGCCAGTTCCCGATCCGCCGGATGCGGCGACTGCGTCGTACCGCCGCGCTGCGACGGCTGGTGCAGGAGACGCACCTCGTTCCCTCGCAGCTCGTGTGGCCGCTGTTCGTGTGCCACGGCAGCGCCGTGCGGCGGGAGGTCGCCCTGCTCCCGGGCGTGTACCAGACGTCCGTGGACGAGGTGGTCAAGGACGCGGAGCGTGCGCAGCGGCTCGGCCTCGGCGGGATCATTCTCTTCGGCTTGCCGGCGGCGAAGGACGCGACCGGCTCCGAGGCATACGACGAGCAGGGCGTGGTACAGCAGGCGGCGCGCGCCGTAAAGCGGGCCGTGCCGGAGCTGCTGGTGATCGGGGACGTATGCCTGTGCGAGTACACGGACCACGGGCACTGCGGTGTGATCCAGGACGGCGACGTGGACAACGATGCGTCGGTATACCTGCTGGGCAAGGTCGCGGTGACGCAAGCGCGCGCCGGGATCGATATCGTCGCCCCGAGCGACATGATGGACGGCCGGGTGGCGGGGATTCGCAAGGCGCTCGATGCCGCCGGGCTGTCGCGCGTTCCGATCATGTCGTACGCGGCGAAGACGGCCTCGGCGTTCTACGGTCCGTTCCGCGAAGCCGCCGGCTCCGCGCCACAGTTCGGCGACCGCCAGTCCTACCAGATGCAGGGCGGCAACGCCGACGAAGCAATGAAGGAGATCCGGCTCGACGTCGACGAGGGAGCGGACATCATTCTGGTGAAGCCCGCGCTGCCCTGCCTGGACCTGGTGCGACGTGCCAAGCAGGAGTTCGGCTCCCCGCTCGCGGCGTATCAGGTGAGCGGGGAGTATGCGATGATCAAGGCCGCCGCGGCGCGCGGCATGCTGGACGAGACGCTCGCCATGTGGGAGACGTTGTACGCCATCCGGCGCGCGGGCGCCGACATCATTGTCAGCTACTTCGCACCGACGGCCGCGGAACTGCTTTAACACCGTCACGAAAGCTTTAACACCGTCACGAAGAAACGTCACGGAGAACCGTCACGGAGCGGCGTAGCGCGTTTTTCATGACGGTTCTCCGTGACGTCTTCACCGTGACGTCTTTCCGTGACGCCTTTTAGCTTCTCGGCAAGAGAATCGCCTTCCACAGAGCCCCCGCCACGCCGGCCCCGATCAGCGGGCCGATCCAGTACACGGCGTGGGCGTTCCATTGCCATGCGATCAGCGCCGGGCCGATGGCGCGGGCGGGGTTCATGACGGCGCCCGTGAAGTTTCCGCCGACCAGGGCATCGACGAAAATGGCGAGGCCGATGCCAAATCCCCCGATCTTAGGGGCCGCGGGCGACACCGCGGTGCCGAACACGGCGCTCACGAGGAAGAACGTGAGCATCGCTTCGATCCACACGCCCTGCATGAACGTGACGTCGCTACCGAGCCGCGGCGTGCCCACGAGCGCGAGGCCGACGGCCATTCGGGGCAACACGGTTTTCACCAGCGCCGCGCCCACGACCGCGCCGGCGACCTGCGCGCCGATGTACTGCCATGCGAGGCGGCCCGCGATGCGGTTCGCGATCCACACGCCGAACGTGACCGCGGGATTCATGTGGCCGCCGGAGATGCTCATCGTCATCGAGACGATGATGGCCATGGCGACGCCGTGCGCCAGGGCGACGCCGAGCGAGCCGATGCTGGCCGCGGTGGTGCCGGCGGCGACCAGCGCCACGACGCTGCCGGCGCCGAGAAACACGAACAGCAGAGTGCCGACGAACTCGGCCACGAGGGGCCGCAGCTGCTTGGGCATGACACGATCCTCGGGGTTGGAGGAGAATCCGAATTGCCGTAGGGGCGACGCATGCTGCGCCCCTACGTCCGCCGCAGCACGAGCGAAGCGTTGATTCCGCCGAAGCCGAACGAGTTGGTGAGCACGATGTCGGGCGCCGCGGCGCGGCCCTCGCGCGGCAGGCAATCCAGGTCGCAGGCGGGGTCGGGGCGCTCGAGGTTGATGGTGGGTGGAAGCCAGCACCGGTCGACCGCCAGGGCGCAGATCGCCGCCTCGATGGCGCCGCTCGCGCCCAGGGCGTGTCCGTAGTAGCCCTTGGTGCCGCTGACGGTGAGGCGGTAGGCATGCGCGCCGAACACCTGCTTGATGGCGGCGGTCTCGGTCGAGTCGTTGAGCGGCGTGGAAGAGCCGTGCGCGTTGATATACCCGACGTCGGCGGGCACGACGTGCGCGTCGGCGAGCGCGAGCCGCATGGCCCTGGCCGCCTCGCGGCCGTCGGGACGGGGCGCGGTCATGTGATAGGCGTCGTTGGTGAACGCGTAGCCGGCCAGCTCGGCGTAGATCCTGGCGCCGCGCGCCACGGCGCGCGCCCGCTCCTCCAGCACCAGGACGGCCGCGCCCTCCCCCATCACGAAGCCGTCCCGATCCTGGTCGAACGGACGGGAGGCGTGTGCCGGGTCGTCGTTGCGCGTGCTCATCGCGCGGATCACGCTGAAGGCCGCGTACGTCATGGGCGCGAGCGGCGCCTCCGCCCCGCCGGCGAGCATCACGTCGGCGCGGGCCTCGCGGATCGCGTGGAAGGCGTCCCCCACGGCGATGGTCCCGGACGCACAGCTCATCGCGTTGGTCGAGTTCGGGCCGGTGAAGCCGAACTCGATCGCGATGTTGCAGCTCGCCGCACCGGGGAACACGGCGAGGGCGAGCGCCGGATCGAGCCCGCGCGGGCCTTCGGCGCGGAAGCGCTCGACCTGGGCCTCGGCGAAGGCGACGCCCCCGAGCGCCGAGCCCATCATGGCGCCCACCCGGTCGGCGTGCTCGCGCGCGGGATCGAGCGCGGCGTCGGCCAGGGCAAACCGGGCGCTCGTCACCGCCAGCTGCGAAAACCGGTCCAGCCGCTTGGCGCGTTTCGCGTCGAGGTGGTCCTGCGGCCGGAAATCGGGGATTTCGGCTGCGATGCGCGAGCGGTAGGGCGTGGGATCGAAGCGAGTGATCTCGCGCACCGCGGACGTGCGCGCCGTGAGTCCCGCCCACAAGCCCTCGGCCCCCGTGCCGATCGGCGTCACCGCGCCCACTCCCGTGATGACCACCCGCCGCTCCCCGTTGTTCACGGCCGAGCCTCCTCCGTAAATCGTTTGATTCCCGCGAGCGTGCGCGCGGCGATACCGCGCACGAACACCGGCCCGATCACGAGGCGCGCCGCCAGCGCGCCGACGAGCGGCCAGGGTGGACCCTCCCAGTCGTGGACCACCGTCACGCGCACCCCGTCCGCGCCGGGCACGAGCCGCCACACCACATCCATGCCGCTCGTGATACCCCGCACGTGGCGGTAGCGAATTTCGCGCGCCGGCCGGTCCACGGTCATTTCCGACACCCACCAGGTGGGATAGCGCAACACACCGAACGGGCGCCAAGCCGCCATTTCCACCCTCCCGCCGCCATTGCGGCGCTCGAGGAAGCGAACCCAGCGGTAGTGCGTGAGGATATCGGGCCAGCGCTCGACGTCCGCCGCCACGTCGAGGACCCGATCGACGGGCGCCCGGATGACTAGTCCGTCGACGGTGACCATGCGGCCACGATCCGAGCCCCGTGTCTGTACCCCGCTGCCGTCCGCACGCCCGCCTCCTGTAGCATCTCGTCGAACTCTTGCGTCGTGTAGCCCCGCTTGAGGGACACCACCGCGTCGTGCCGGGTCACGCCGCTCATTACGAGGCCGAACGACGCCACCCACACGCCCGCCATGGCCGCGCGGGACCGGCGCAAGTCCGCGAGTATCACGGCCCGCCGGGCGACGCGGTCGAACGTGGCGATCCACCGCACGGCAACCGCACGTGGCAAGTGGTGCAGCACCTGGCTCGCGAGGACCACGTCCACCGAACGCGGCCCGAGCGGCAGCCAGGAGCCATCGGCCACGATCATCGCCAGGCCGCCGGCGCGGGCCAAGCGGGCGGCGGTCCGGTTCACGTCGATGCCAACGGGCGTGAGCTCGACGCCGTGGGCACGCGCTGCCGCAACCGCGGCGCGGGCGATGTCGCCCGAGCCCGTGCCGACGTCGAGCAGAGTCCATTGCACGTTGCCGGTTGCACGTTCCCCGTTGCACGCGTGCCGGAGGTAAGGCTCCAGCGCGGCGACTACAGCTCGCGTTCCACCGAACAGGGCATTCAGTCGCGCGATATCGCGCAGCTCGCTCCCGACCGCGGTCGGATCGGCGCGCGGATCGTCCAGCAGCTCGCTCCCGATCATCGACCGCCGCCTCCTAAACCGGCGTAGCCCCCGCGATAGTACAGCAGCGGACGGCCCTCGGACACCGTGCCCCCCGTGACCAGGCCGAAGAACACCGTGTGATCCCCGCCCGGTGCCTCCGCCTGCTTGTCGCATTCGATGCTCGCGACTACGCCTTCCAGTACCGGCATGCCCTGCAAGGTCTCACGATAGCCGATGCCGTCGAAGCGGTTGGGATGCTCCTCCGCGAACCGTCGGGAGATCGCCTCCTGATCGGCGGCGAGCACGTTGAGCACGAAGTGCTCCGCTGCCTTGAGCGCGGGGTGCATGTCGTTGTCCCGTGCCACCGACACGAGCACCAGCGGGGGATCGAGGGAAACCGAGGCCACGGAGCTCGCGGTCATGCCGATGGGCTTGCCCGACCGCTCGCGGGTGGTGACGACCGTGACGCCGGTCGCGAATCGGCCGAGCAGCTGGCGGAACTGCGAGGGGTCGACGCCGTGCATGGTCACCAGAGCAGTCGGGCGAGAACGCTCGCAGTAAAGACGCGGCGCGCCGGCAACAGATTCCCGGTCACGCTGACTAGAAGATCCGCGAGGTCGGGGCGCCGCGCCAGGCGGCCCACCACGCGGTCGGTCAGGGCGGGAGAGCCGACGCCGAGCCCGATCAGTCGCTCGAGCAGCCATTTCCCGCGGAACGCACGGCGACGGGCGCGCTCATAGGACCGGACCGGAGTGGCCGCGCCGACCCCGGGCGCGAGCCCGGGGATGAGACACTCCGCCGCGAGCTCCGCGCCGCGCAACGCGGTGTGGATCCCCTGACCGGTGAACGGGTCGAAGAAGTCCGCGGCGTCTCCCACCAAGAGCGCACCGGGCAGGGCCGCGACCCTCGCCCACTGGGCGAACGGGCCCGTGGTGAGCACCTCGCGGACCAGGCGGCGCCGGTCGAACCGCCCCGCAAGACCCGGGAACCGGTCCAGCTCGGCGAAGAATTCCGTGCGGTAGCTCCGGCCGCTCCCTCGTACGGCGCGTAGCGGGAGGACGAGGGCCACGGTGGTGATCCCGCCGCCCACGGGCCCGAGCCCCACATACCCGCGGTCGCTCACGTGCAGCTCACCGAGCTGGTCCACGTCCGCGACGTCCGCCACATGCGCGGTGAAGGCGAAGCGGCGAGGCGGTGAGTAGCGCACCAGTCCCAGCCGACGAGCGACCACCGAGCGCAGCCCGTCGGCACCGATCACGACGCGGGCGTGACACGTCGCTCGGTGCCCGGTGCGCGACCGAGCCACCACGCCGGCGACGACGCCGCGATCCCAGACCAGGTCTTCGACCGCCGTGCCCTCACTCACCTGCGCGCCCGCGCGCGCGGCGGCGGCTACGAGGATCGCGTCGAACGACGTCCGCGGCACCGCGAGACTGTAGGGTCGGGATGCGCCGCGGAACCGGCCGACCATCGCGGCCCCCGCGGGGGCGACGACCTTCATGCCGTCCAGCCTGGCGTGCGTGGTGCGCTCGACTGCGCCGAGAATCCCTCCACCTAGTCGCTCCAGCACGTCGGTGGTCGCGGGGCTCAGGTACTCCGAGCACGGCTTGTCGCGAGGAAAGTGGGCGCGGTCGAGCAGCAGCACCGACGCGCCGGCGCGCGCGAGCAGCAGTGCGGTCGTGGCCCCCGCTGGGCCCGCGCCAACGACCGCCGCGTCCCAGATCAATGGGAGCCCAGGAGCGCGACCGCGGCTCCGGACACCGTGGCCACGAGGTTGACACCGTCGTTGTCCAGCCATCCCCACCCTCCGGTCAGCTGGACCGGCTCGTGGCAGACGGTATTCCCGCGCTCGAAGCGCGCGTCGCACGCGGGGCACTGGTACTTGCCCTGGAGCGTGGCGCCGAGCAGCGAGTCCGCCAGCATGCCCGCGACACCTGCGCCCGTCAGGGTGGCCAACCCCGGGGCCGCGCCTCGGGGTGCCAGCGCGTGCGCCAGCCATGCGATCACGAGAGCCCCGGCCACGCCGCCCAGCGTTCCCAGGGCCGTGATTCCGCCGGACGTGCCGCGGGTCACGCGACGGCCCGAGGTGATGAGGCGGGGAGGGAAAGGGGAGAAGGCGCCGACTTCGGTCGCCCACGTGTCGGCCGCGGCCGCGGCGATGGCGCCGCTTGCCGCGCTCCATGCGCCGAACAGCGCCGCGACCGTGGCCACGCCGCCATTGGCCAGCACCTGTCGTGCGGTGCGCCGCGGCCCCTGCCGCTGCGCGAGCTGGGTGAGGAGACTACCGGAGAGAAGGAACGCGCCGAGCAGCGCCAGCCCGCCCCAGCCGAGGCCCCACGTCGTGCCGGCCCCCACCGCACAGGCCGCGATCAGCCCGTCGCGGGTGAGCCACTTCACTCGTCGAGCAGCTCGTCCAGTATGCGGCGACGCAATTCGGGAGAGGCGCCGTGCGCGCGGCAACGCGCCCGCACGAACGTGAGAAACACCTTTTCGAAATCGAAGCTCTCCCCGCAGGGAGGGCACTCGGCGATATGCTGCCGGATCTCCTCCGCCACCGCCGGGGTGAGCTCCCGGTCGAGGTACTCGTAGAGGTGCTCTTTGCACTCCCGGCAATTCATGTCGCGTTCCCTTTGATGTACCCCATGCCGACGGCGTACTCGTACAGCTTCCGCTGCAGCAGCCGCCGGGCACGGAACAGCCGCGACTTCACCGTGCCGACCGGCACGTCCAGGACACGGGCGATCTCCTCGTACGACATCCCCTCCACGTCGCTCAACACCACCGTCTCACGGAATTGTTCCGGGAGCTGGTCGATGGCCCGGAGCACCTCGTCGTCCACGATGCGGTCGAAGAAGGTTCCCTGTGGGTCGTCGTCCTGGACCTCCTCGAAGACCGAGAAGGGCTCAATCGCGTCGATGTCCACGGTCTCGGGGTGCCGGGTGCGGCGGCGGTACTCATTAATGAAAGCGTGCCGCAGGATCGTCAGCAGCCAGCCCTTGGCGTTGGTGCCCCGCTCGAACTGATGCCAGGCGCGGTACGCCTTGAGCATGGTCTCCTGGACGAGGTCG
This sequence comes from Gemmatimonadota bacterium, assembly GCA_003220855.1. Taxonomy (GTDB): domain Bacteria; phylum Gemmatimonadota; class Gemmatimonadetes; order Gemmatimonadales; family GWC2-71-9; genus AG41. The sequence goes on along the minus strand of QHTP01000073.1, from coordinate 1,997 downwards.
TCGGCTTCCGCCGGATTGCCGGTGAGCCGCAGGGCCACCCGGTACAGGCTGTCGAGATGGATCAGCGCCTCACGCTCGAAGCTCGCCCGCTTCTCGGCGTCGGCCGCCGGCGTGGAGGCGGGTGGGGGAGCCGGGCGGGGCGCGGGGGGCGGGGGTGGAGACGGGGAGCGGGGTGGGACGGGAGGTGTCATGGTGTGCCATAACCTCTCTCCAGGCGCCCGGGTTCCGCAATGGGGTGGGGGCGTGCTACGTTACGCGCGCCGTGGTCCACAGCATCGTCCCGCTCGCCGTCCTGGAGGCGGTCAAGAATCTCGACACGCCGGTCGAGGACGGACTGTCGGAGTTTGCCGAGGAGCTCTTGTCCAAGCGGCTCGGCCTCTCGGACACGGTGGCCATGCAGCTGCGCGAGTACGAGGGGATGGTGCGGCGCGACGCCCCCGCCGATCAGGCGCACGTCGAGGCGCTGCTGCGACTGGTGGGGCGGCGCCCCGACGCCGACCTGGTGTTCGCCGACGCCGGCCGCCGCGCCGCCCGGCGCGGGGTGCGCCGCCTCTTCGGGCTCACGCGCCTGGCCGCGCGCGCCGCGCCGCGCGTATTCGGGTACGGGGCGGCGCGGCGGGCGGCGCGTGCCGTGTTTGGGGCCGAGTTGCGGCGGGAGCGGCAGGTCCCGACCGCGCGGGTACCGGATGTGCTCGCGGTGCACGCCACTCCGGACGGCTCGGCTTGCGCCCTGTACGGCACCGGCTTCACGGAGCTGCTCCGGCTGCTCGTCGGGTTCGAGGGCGCCATGCTCCACGTCTCGTGCCGGGCGACGGGCGGGGCGGTGTGCGAGTGGCGCGCCGCCCCAGCCGATCCGCGCCATCACTGATGTCTCCCCCGCTGCTCCACGGCTTCGACTTCGCCGCGCTCGCGGACGCGCTCGCCACGCTCGGCGCCGACGGCTGGCTGGTGTACGACTTCCGCAAGGTGAACCCGATCGCCGAGCGCATCCTCGGAGCGACCGGGATGGGGACGCGGCGCCTGTTCGTGTTGCTGCCCCGGGTGGGACGCCCCATCGCGGTGGTCCATCGCATCGAGCTCCAGCCACTCGCCGACTTTCCGGGCGACGTGCGGCCCTACGGCTCATGGCGCGAGCTGCACGGCCACCTGGGCGCGCTGGTGCGCGGCCGCACGCTCGCCGTCGAGATCTCGCCGTTGGACCAGGTCCCGTACCTGGATCGGGTGCCGCACGGCGTGGTGCAGCTGCTCGAGTCGTTCGGGGCCCGCCTGGTCTCGTCCGCGCCGCTCGTGTCGCGCTTCGCGGCGCGCTGGTCGGCGGCGGAGCTCGCGGGTCACCGCGCCGCCGCCGAAGCGCTGGCGGGAATCGCGCGCGACGCGCTGTCGTGGACGGGCAGTGAAGCCGCGCGCGGCGCCGAGGTGCGCGAGACGGGCGTGCAGGCGCGTGTGCGCGAGGCAATCGAGCGCGCCGGCCTGTGGACCAACGAGGGCCCGATCGTCGCGTTCGGGCCCACGACCGCCATGCCGCATTACGAGCCGCACGCGGGGGCGGACCGGCGGCTCGCGCCGGGCGACGTGGTGCTGCTCGACCTATGGGCCGGGCCGGGACGCGGGTCGGTGTTCGCCGATCAGACGTGGATGGGGTTCGCGGGGCGGGCTCCCGACGCGGAGGTCCGTCGCGTGTGGCAGGCGGTCAAGGCCGCGCGCGAGGCCGCCGTGCGGTACCTGCGCGAGCACTGGCGCCCGGATGGCGTGGTGACCGGCGCGCAGGTGGACGACGCGGCGCGCGGCGTGATCCGCGACGCGGGGCTGGGCGACTACTTCGTGCATCGCACCGGGCATTCGATCGACCGCGATCTGCACGGCTCGGGACCGCACATCGACAACTTCGAGACCGAGGACGCGCGGCCGCTGGTGCCGGGCGTCGGGTTCTCGGTCGAGCCGGGCGTCTACCTGCCGGAGCGCTTCGGCATACGCAGCGAGATCAACGTCTACATCGA
>QHTP01000326.1 GCA_003220855.1 Gemmatimonadota bacterium | reverse complement strand
GGATGTGCACCACCGTGGAGACCGGAAGCCCCAGCGCCCCGGCAATCCGCAGCGAGCTCCAGCGGCGTTCGCGCAGGCGCCGAATCCGCCGCCGCTGCCAGCGCGGCCGAGCCCGCGGCGAACGGTGCGGCCGGCTCGAGCGATCGCGCAGCCCCGCCTCGCCTTCCGCCCGATACCGTCGCCACCACCGGTACACCGTGGTCAGGCTGAGCTGCAGCCCCTCGGCGACGTCCCGCACCGGTTCCCCGACCTCCAGCCGCCGCACCATCAGCCATCGCCCGGTCGGCGTCCCCCGCGACGGGTGTCATACTTTACTCACCTGATACGGCAAAGCGACATGCGTGGGAACGGCCGTCCACATGTCGTCTCTCCGGGCGGGGCGTTTGCTATTCGTCGGGCACCCCACCCCTGCGCGCACTCGTCTTGCGCGCCCGCGGTTTTGCGCGGTACCGCTCCGTCCTGGCGAGCACTCTCCGGCCGCATTCATCACTACAAACGGAGACAGCGCATGACCAGACCGTTGTTGTTCGCGGGGGCCCTTGTCGCGCTCGGCTTCATCCCGGCGCGGGCTGCCTCGCAGGGTCGTGAGGTGACGGGTCACGTCATCCGCGCCGTCGGCCAAATGCCGGTGGCCGGTGCGACGATCATCGAGGTGGGTGGCCAGGGGGTTACCCAGTCAGGCCCCGAAGGCGCGTTCCGCATCGCCGTGGCCGCAGGGGAGGTTCGGCTGCTGGTCCGGGCGATCGGCTACGAGCGCAAGGTGGTCGTGGTGAACGCGGGCGAGGCGAACGTCGTGGTATCGCTCGCGGAAGATCCGTTCAAGCTCGAGGCCGTGGTGGTGACCGGTCAGACCACGACGCTCGAGCGCCGCAACGCGACCACGGCGACTGACAACATCAGGAACAACGAGTTGACGATCGCGCCGGCGCAGACGGTGGAGCAGGCGATGCAAGGCAAGACGCTCGGCGCCACGATCTCCATGAACAGCGGAGCCCCCGGCGGCGGCGCACAGGTGCAAATCCGCGGGGTCACATCGATCCTGGGAAACGGGCAGCCGCTGTTCGTGATGGACGGGGTCATCATTTCGAACGACGCCATCTCCGACGGCGCCAACACGATCACCGGCGCCGGCTCCCGTAGCGCCGCCAGCGGCATCGGCGGCAGTCAGGACGCGCTGGTGAACCGGCTGGCGGACCTGAACCCGGAGGAGATCGAGTCGATCGAGTTTCTCAAGTCCGCGGCGGCGACGGCGATGTACGGCTCCCGCGCGACCAACGGTGTGGTGGTGATCCGGACTAAGCGGGGAGCGCCGAGTGCGACGCCGCAGTTCAACCTCACGAGTCGCGTCGGGCGGAGCACGGCCTACCGGCTGCTCGGCACGCGGCAGTTCACCAGCGCCGCCGAGGTGCGCAGTCTCCCGTACGGCAATGGGGCGACGTCTCCCGATACCGCCTTGCTGACCGAGCTCTATCCCGGCGGCCAGATCCCCTTGACTCACGATTACCAGCAGGAGCTCTACAACAACGGCGAGCCGAACTATGAGGTCAACGGCTCCTTCAGCGGCGGCACGGCGGCGACGCAGTACTACGTGAACCTGACGGCGCGCAACGAAGCCGGCACCGCGCCGAACACTGGTGCGCGGCTGTACGCGTTCAGAACCAACGTCGACCAGTCCTTCCTCGACGGGAAGGTCAAGGTCAACATGGGGCTCAACGTCACCCGCAACAGCCTGAACCGCGGCCTGTCGAACAACGACAACACGAATACGTCGCCCATCTATGCTTTCGCCTACACGCCGGGGGTAATCAACCTCGACTCCGTGGACGCGACGGGGACCTACGTGCGGAACCCCTTCAACGGCGGCGGCAACACCGAGTCGAATCCGTTCGAGACGTTCCAGTACCTGCGCCTCAACGAGCTGACGTTCCGCCAGATCGGCAATCTCAACGCCACCTGGTCCGCGCTCAACGCCGCCCAGCACCAGGTGTCGATCACGGCGACGGGCGGCTTCGACCGAGTCCAGATCTCGGGCGATGTGTTTTCCCCGTCGTTCCTCCAGTACGAGGGTTCCGACGGCTTCTTTGGACGAGCAGTGCGCACCGAGGGCAACATCTTCAACTACAACCTTCAGCTCGCCGGCACCTGGGCGTATCAGCCGACGAGCACGATGTCGCTTACGACCACGGGAGGGTTCTCTTGGGAGACGCAGTACAATCGGGTGGTGCGGACCCGGGCCCTCGGCTTGCTGCCCGGCGTCGAAACGACCGTCAGTGGCACGCTCCTCCAGGACGCGGATAACGTGCTCGGCGACTTCCGAGACATGTCGCTCTTCGCCAACGAACAAGTGCTGGCTCTCAATGAGCGCCTGGCGTTGACCGGCGGCGTCCGCGCCGACCGCTCGAGCGCCAACGGCGACCGCCACAAGTACTACATCTTCCCGCGCGCGTCGGCCTCCTAC
>QHTP01000325.1 GCA_003220855.1 Gemmatimonadota bacterium | reverse complement strand
CGGTGGTTCCCTTCCCCGCATCGGAGACCACGTCGAAGTCGTCCATGAGGCGGCGAGCGCCGGGCAGCCCCAGACCCAGACCCCCGGACGTGGAGTAGCCGTCCTGCATGGCGCGGGGGACGTCGCGGATCCCGGGTCCCTGATCGCGCGCCACGACCACGACGCCCTGACGGTCGCCGTTCGCCACGACGCTCAGGGCGATCTCGCCACGCTTGGCGTACATCAGGATGTTGCGCGCGATCTCGGAGATCGCGGCCGCGATCACCGTCTGGTCGCCGCTCGAGAATCCCGCCTCGGCGGCCAGGTCGCGCCCCCGCTGCCGCGCGGTGACGACGTCCACATGGTCGATTCGGACCTGGGTCTGGACGTTGAGGAACGCCAGGCCTTCTTCAAGGTCGAGGGCGGTCGACACCCCCTTGAGCGTCAGCCCGAGTTGCACCATCGCGAAGGCGACCTCGGGCTGGATCCCCACGATCACCGTCTCCGCACCGCGCAACCGTGCCATGTGCGCGATGTCGCGCAGGGTGCGGACGGCGAACGAATCCATGACGTCGAGCGCCGTGACGTCGACGATGACGCCGCGCGCCCGGAACCGCCCCACGCGCTCGATCAGCGCCTCGCGCAGCTGCGACAGATCGGCATCGGTGAGCGCCGACTGGATAGACGCGATCAGGTAGTGACCCTGCTTCAGAATGGGAACTTCCACGCGCCCTCCGTCGACGGAGTGGGGTGCCGCCTCACGCCTTCGGAGTCAGCTCTTCCAGGGGCAAGACCTTGTACCCCAGCAGCCGCTCCGCCTCCTCGATGCCCCCCTGGAGATCGCCCACCGTCGCCATCTCGCTCAAGTCGACACCGATCGTCACGAGCGTCTGGGCGATTTCGGGCGAGAGGCCCGTTACGATGACCGTGGCGCCCAACAGCCGCGACGCTTCGACCGTTTGCACGAGGTGGTTGGCGACGTTCGAGTCCATGGCCGCGACGCCCGTGATGTCGATCACGACCACCTTGGCGCGGTTGGTCCGGATGGCCCGCAACAGCTGCTCGGTGAGCTGGCGCGCGCGCTGCGGATCGATGACGCCGATGATCGGCAAGATCAAGAGCCGCTCGCGCACCTGCAACACCGGCGTCGACAGCTCCCGGATCGCTTCCTGTTGCTGCCGGATGATGCGCTCGCGCTCCTGCACGAAGCCCACCGCCACCGTGTTCGCGATGCGGTTGGCGGCCGGCTCGTAGGCGTCCAGGATGCGGTTGAGCTTGTCGAAGTCCTCGTGGTACTTGCCGAACAGCGAGCGGGCGAGCACGTCGCGCAACAGCAGCACGATCCCGACGACTTCGTGCGTCTCGACGCCTCGCGGGATGATACGCTCCGAGAGATTGCGGGCGTACGCCTGCAGGGCCTCGAACGTCCCCGTTTCCAGCGCTTCGACGTAGTTGTCGTACACCGAGGTCGCTTCGGCGAAGATTTCCTCCTCGGTCATCGCCGTGAGCAGCTGGGCGCGCGTGATACGCCGCGCCCATTCCTCGCGCAACTGGGTTCGGTTCTGACGGAGGTGCGCCACCAGCTCGCGCAACAGCGCCGCGGTGGATTCCGTCTGAGCTTGGGGGTCAGGCAGCGGCGACTGTGCGTCTTTCCCTTTGGTGGCCATGGCTGGCGCTCCCCGCCTGGTCGAATGTTGCCGCGGCGCAACAGCAAGGCTAGTGCCAACTTGTTGGATATGCTTGACTACCGTAACTGACGGCGCCGAAAAGCGTTACAAATGTACTCGCTGTACGAAGATTGCGTCAATGCTACACTTCGAGGCGTGCGCGTGCGGCTTGATGCACAAAAAAAAGGCGCAGGGGAGCGAGCCACCATCGGGGCCCACCCGCCGCGCGCGACGGCCTGGTGGACGCAATCCGCGAATGGTCAGCTCAGTTGGCCCGCTTCCCCGCGTGCATGTCCTGTGTGACATCGTGGCGCACCGCGTCGCGGCACCCACGCTACTAGTGGTCTTCGCAAAAGGGATGCCGCGCAGGTGCGTCGATCTGTGTTGTCCCGAGCGCGACGCTGGGCAGCCTGATGTGGTCGGAATGCAGCATCATGCAGCATGAACTGGACGAGGCAGTCGCCCCGCTGCCACGGATCGAGGAGAGCGCCGCGGGGAGCGGCGTGCGGTCCGCTCCCCGCCGGGCTCTGCATCGGTCATTCGCTGACCTCCGGGTTAGGCACACTGTTGCGGCGGCTCATCCGCCCGCGACTCTCAGCCCGCGCCGAGCGGTTGCGGAATCGCGACCGCGCGTCGGGGCGTCCGGGGCGACGTCGCCGCCAACGGGACGTCCAGTTCGAACCGCTCGTCTTCGCATATGACGCGGGCGATGCGTTCGGCGGCCCGCCCGTCCCACCGCTCGATGACCGGTCGCGCCGGCGAGCGGCGCGCCATGGCCCGCTCCGCGGCCGCGAGGATCGGGTCCCGCTTGGGCAGGACGAGCCGGTTCGTGCCGTGGGTGCACGTGATGGGACGCTCGGTGGTGGGCCGCACCGTGAGACACGGCACGCCCAGGAACGACGTCTCCTCCTGCAGCCCGCCCGAATCGGTCACGACCAGCGCCGCGCCCGCCACCAGGCTGAGCATCTCGAGATAGCCGAGCGGCTCGAGCACCCGCATGCGGCCGTTGTCCGGAAGCCGCAGTCCGTGCGTGCGGATCCGCTGCCGGGTGCGGGGGTGCACGGGAAATACCACGGCGGCGCTGCGGGCCAGGTGCTCGAGCGCGTCGAGCAGCTCGCGCAGCACCGCTCGGTCGTCGACGTTGCTCGGTTGGTGCAGCGTCACGACTGCATACGGGACGCCGTTCACACCGTAGCGCGCCGCCGCGTCGAGGGTGAGCGCCTGCGGCAGCGCCCAGCTGAGCGTGTCGATCATGACGTTGCCGACGAAATGCATACGCTCGGCCGGCACACCGTCGGCCGTGAGGTGATCCGCGGCGTCGCGCGACGGCACGAACAGCACCTCCGAAAGGCGATCCGTGAGGACATCATTGATCTCCTCTGGGCTGGTCCATTCGCCGCTGCGCAGCCCGGCCTCGACGTGCCCGACCCGCACCTGCAGCTTCGCGGCCACGAGCGCCGCCGCGAGCGTCGAATTCGTGCTGCCGTACACCAGCACGAGGTCGGGCGA
>QHTP01000072.1 GCA_003220855.1 Gemmatimonadota bacterium | reverse complement strand
CTCGAGCCCGCCCGACGCCTTGTTCGTCAGCTCGAGCACGAGTCGCAGGACGCCGAGCACGAGACCGGTGAGGAGCGACGCTATTGCGCCCGAGCCGTTGAGCCGCCGATAGAACAGACCGAGCAGGAAGCAGGCGGCGATCGGCGGAGCGATGTACGCCTGCACGCTTTGCAGGTAGATGTAGATCTGCGACGAGATGTACTTCATGAATGGAATCCACAGCAGTCCCATGAACACCATCACGGCCGCGGAAATCCGGCCGACGCGCACGAGCTGCTGCTCGCTCGCGGTGGGCCGCATCTTCCGATACACGTCCCACGTGAGGAGCGTCGAGCACGCGTTGAACGCCGAGGCGAGCGAGCTCATCAGGGCCGCAAGCATTCCCGCCAGCACCAGCCCCTTGGCTCCGTCCGGCAACAGCCGCGTCACGAGTGTGGGATACGCCGAGTCGGGGTTTGAGTGGATGTCGGTGAACAGCGCCGCCGCGACCACGCCGGGCAGGACGAAAATGAACACGGGAAGAATCTTGAGATAACCGGCGAAGATCGTTCCGGTGCGCGCCTGGGAGATGCTCTGCGCCGCCAGCACGCGCTGCACGATGTGCTGGTCGGTACACCAATACCAGATGCCGAGGATCGGCGCGCCGAACACGATGCCGGTCCACGGGAAGTCCGGGTGGTTGATCGGCTTCCACATCGAGAAGAAGCCGGTGGGGACTTTCGCCTCGAGTCCGGAGAACCCCCCAACGCGCGAGAGGCCGATCGCCATCAGCGTGATGGAGCCGAGGATGAGCACGATCGCCTGCAGCACCTCGGTGTAGACGACGGCGCGCAGTCCGCCGAAGATCGTGTACAGTCCCGTGACGACGATGAGCACGATCGCCGCCGTGTAGAAATCCCATCCGGTAACGGCGCGGATCACGACGCCGCCGGCGTACAGCGTCACGCTGATCTTCGTGAGTACGTAGCCGATCACCGAGACCCACGTGAAGTACGTGCGTGCGGCCGGGTTGAAGCGGCGCTCCAGAAACTCGGGCATGGTGTACACGCCGCTCCGCAGGTAGAACGGCACGAACAGCCAGCCCAGGAGCAGCAGGATGAGGCAGGCGAGCCACTCGAAGTGCCCGACCGCGAGCCCGCTCGCGGCGCCGGTGCCCGCGAGGCCGACCAGATGCTCGCTGCCGATGTTGGACGCGAACAGGCTGGCCCCGACGGCGAACCAGCCCACGTCCCGGCTCGCGAGGAAGTAGTCGGCGCTCACGTTCTTTTCGCGCCGCGCGGCCCAGTACCCGATCCCGAGCAAGATGAGGAAGTACCCGGAGATGACGACGATGTCGAAAGCGTGCAGGTTGCTCATGGTGTTGGGGGGTTGAGGAGGTATTGGACAGCGAGGTCGGTCAGGCTCCACAGCTGCACGTCCGAGCTGGTGCCGTAGCGGATCGGCGCCAGCCTCCCATTGTCGATCCGGGAGCTCCACAGCTCTGCGTGTCGCAGGCCGGAGCTGTCCACGGCAGTGACGATCCGCTGCACTGCGTCCTTGAGAAAGCCGACGTCCGACCCCGGCGCGGCGCCGCGTATCTGACGCGCCAGCCCCGCCAGGAGGATGTTCACGTCACGTCCCCAGACGACGGTCGGGGAGTGATAGCGATCCGCGCGAAACGCGTCCCACACCGGACGCGTCGCATAGGCATCGTTGGCTACCAGGGGGCCAAGGTCGTTCACGAACAGGCCGACGGGATATTTCACCATGATCGGAGCGATCAGCTCGCTCACCCGATTCGTGCTGAGGGAATCGACCAGCAGCAGCATGGCGGGATCGGTGTTCACGATAGGAATCGGCTGCCCGGCCGCATCGAGCGACAGGGCGAGAAACCGCACGGTGTCCCGGGGGGACAACATCGTAAACCACGAAACGCCCTCCCAGTACCCGCGCTCAACCTCGGGCAGAGCTTCCAGCCTGGCCCTGATGCGCGCCGCCGCGTCCTGCCCGGGGAGCCCGACCCGAAAATACCGTTCAGCGTCGCGCCACACCGCTACCGCCCGCGCGAGCGCCACCCGATCGCGGGCGAATCGCGCGAGGGCTGCGTCACGGATCGTTGGTGTGACGCCGAGCCCTTTGAGCGCGTCAAGAATGGTCCCCGCCGCCTCCAGGGCGCGCGGCATCCAGATGACGTTCACGTCCATGGCGAAGCGACCGCCGCCGTACCCCACGCGGCTGTCGCGCCAGCTTGCGGACCGCCAGATCCCATCGGATGCGCGGGGGAAACTCACCAGGTTGGTCGCCACTGGATCGCGGGCGTACGGCGCCGCCCGGCGCGCCACCAGCGCCAGATTGGCGAGCAGCCGCTCCAGCCGATGCTCCTCGCTCAGGAAGCGGCGCTTCTCGGCCGCCGGCACGCGCGGGTCCGCGAAGTAGTCGGCGGCGACGAGCGGCAGCTGCACGTCGTCGTCCACCATGGAGTGGTTCTCACGGGTGGCGGCGAGGTTGGCGAGCTCCGCGCGCGCGCGGGCGAGCTGGCCCGCGGCCATCAGCCGGTTGTACTCGGCGGCGTGCTCGCGGATTGCCTGGCCGCCGAGCGCCTCCTCGTGGCTCACGTCCCCGTCGGGCGCGAGCTTGCCGAGCGCGCTGGCGATCACGTGCTCCGCCATCTCCGGCGACCACACCGGCCGCATGAGCAGCGCCGCCATCAACATGTCGCGGCCGAAGTAGGTGGCGAAATTGGGCAACCCGGCCATCATCTTCTCGCGATAGCACAGCAACTCGAAGCCGCGCACCTCGCGCTCGAGCCGCCGGAAGCGCTCGGGATGCGCCGTGTCGGCCCGGACCCGGGCATAGAACCGGTGAAACTCGTCGTTGAAGATTTCCTGGCGCGTCAGGGGGGTCAGCGCGGGGGCGTCCGTGGTCACCCGCACGCTCCAGCGCACCGCGCCCCCCGCCGGACGGCGGATGGTGACGACGGTGCCCGACACGGCGGGCACCGTCTCCCGCGCGTCGCCCTCGAGGACGAGCCAGAGGTGGCTCTTGCCGTCGAAGCTCGGCTGCTCGACCTCGACCGTCCAGGCCGTGTCGCCGTGCTGAAGGGTGATCCGCGGGGAGAGACGGGCGCGCAGCGCGCCGACCGTGCGCACGCCGAGCAATGCCAGGTGACGCGCGCGCTCGGCCGCCTTCAGCTTCCCGATGTGCTCGATCAACTGCGACAGCTCGGGCTGAATGAACGCCGGCGCGTCCAGGGACAGCGAATCGTGCTGCGCGTAGCCAAAGTCTCGTTCCACGCGCATCGAGCCGAGCAGGAAGAGACCGATCCTGACCGCGGACGGCGCCTCCAGACCGTACGACAGCGACCGCGTGCGGCCCTCGCGCGACTGCGACACGGCAGCTCCGGAGGAACCCCAGCCGAGCTCGGCGGGCTTGCCCGTCGAATCACGGACGGTGAAGCCGACACTCTCATTGGCCGCATCGGCCCACAGGTTGACCACCCGTCCGGTGCTCTTCAGGTAGACCTGGAAGGCGTTGCCGCTCGCATCCTGGTACACGCGGGTCTGGTAGCCTTCATACGCGGCTGGGTCGTCGAGCCCCGGCTCCGGGAACGCGAGGTAGGGGGGCACCGTGTCGCGAGTCAACGCGACCGCGAAGAGCACCGCGAGGAGAGGCATGCGCGGCGGGAATCGTACGCCCCGCGGGGTCGTTGCGCTACCCTGGCGCCCTCTTGACGGGATATCGTTCCCCCGCCATGCTAGCCGCCCCCGAACCCCGCGGAGCGAGCATGGGTGAAGCCCTGACCGTTCGTGCCATGCGCTTCGCCCTCCTGGTTGCTCTTCCCCTGTCCCATGGCTGCGGTACCGACCGAGCGGAGCACCCGCTGTTCAAGCTGCTTCCCCCGGCCCGCACGGGCGTCGGGTTCGCGAACACCATCACGACCAACGATTCGGTGAACGTGCAAACCGACCCTTACATCTACAACGGTGCGGGCGTGGCAGTCGGGGATATCGACAACGACGGATTACCTGACCTGTTCTTCTCCGGCAACATGGTCTCGAGCCGCCTGTATCTGAACAAGGGCGCCTTCCGCTTCGAAGACATCACGCAGTCCGCCGGCGTGACGACAACCCGCTGGGCCACTGGCGCAACCATGGTGGACATCAATAACGATGGGTATCTGGACATCTACGTCTCCGTCTCGGGCTCCGAGGGCTCCAAGGGGAAAGATCGGGCCAACCTGTTGTTCGTCAACAACGGCAATCACACGTTCACGGAGGCCGCGGCACGGTACGGCATCGCCGACACGGGCTTCACCACCCACGCGGTGTTCCTTGATTACAACAGAGATGGCTGCCTCGACCTCTTCCTGCTCAACAATTCACCCACGGACTTTGCCCGCGGCGCCGCGGACACGCACCCGCTCGGCGTCCGCAGTAGCAGCCCGCAAGGCTACAACAAGCTGTATCGAAACAACTGCGATGGGACCTTTACGGATGTCTCCCGGCAAGCCGGGATACTGGAGCAGATCGGCTACGGACTCGGGGTAGTGGTGGCGGACGTGAACGGGGACGGATGGTCCGACATCTATGTCTCCAACGACGTCGCACCCAATGATGTCCTCTACATCAACAACGGGGATGGGACGTTTACCGATAAGGCCGGCGCGTGGCTCAAGCATACGAGTTTCGCAGGGATGGGGGTCGACATCGCCGATTTCAATAACGACGGCCGGCCCGACATTCTGCAGATGGACATGTGGCCGGCCACCCTGGAGCGACAGAAGCGCATGAGCGGCTATCTCACGTATGGCGGTCGCCTCGATCTCCGCCGCAGGGGGTTTCGCGACGCCTACGACGTCAACTCGCTGCAATTGAACAACGGCGTCACGCAGAACGGTGACGTCGTCTTCAGCGACATCGCCGGTCTCGCAGGCGTGGCGCACACGGACTGGAGCTGGAGCGCCCTGTTCGGTGATTTCGACAACGATGGATACAAGGACATCTTCGTCACCAACGGCTACCCCAAGGCGGCCAACGATCTCGATTACCAGACGGCGGTGTTCGGTGCGCGGCGAGCCGGAGACCGCCAGAGAGCGTTGCGACTCCTCAAGGAGCTGCACAGCTACCGGCTGTCCAACTATGTGTTCCGAAACAACGGCGACTTGACGTTCACCGACGAGACCAAAGAATGGGGAATGGACCAGCCGGGCTTTTCGAACGGCGCGGCGTACGCCGATCTCAACAACGACGGCAGGCTCGATCTCGTGGTCAATAACCTGGACGCGCCCGCGTCCATCTACGAGAACACCCTGCCCCAAGACGACGCTCACCACTATCTGCAGCTCAAGCTGGAAGGGGAGCCTCCCAACACACGAGGGATCGGCTCGACCCTGATCCTCACGGCCGGCGGCCAGAAGCAATACATCTATCACTCTCCGTATCGGGGGTACATGTCCACGATGGACGACCGGGCGCATTTCGGGCTGGGCCGAGCTGCGCGCGCGGACAGTCTGGAGGTGATCTGGCCCGATGGGCGCTATCAACTCCTGACTGGTCTCGACGTCGACCGGATCGTGACGGTGCGGCAGCGTGACGGGATGCGGGATGCGGGATGCGGGATGCGTGGCAAATGCGCCAACGCATCTCGCATCTCGCATCTCGCATCTCGCCGCTTCCAACCCGTCGATCCGCGCCACGCACTGAAGTACAAGCAACCCGAGCGCACGACCGTCGATTACGATGTCCAGCCCCTCTTGCCGTATGAGCCTTCCCGGCAAGGGCCGCCCTTGGCCGTAGCGGATGTGAACGGCGACGGCCTGGATGACGTCTTCATCGGCGGGGGGAACGGCGTCCCGGGCAAATTGTTCATGCAACGAAAAGACGGCAGCTTCGTCGAGTCCGTGCAGGGCCAACCCTGGGTGGACGACAAGGACTACGACGATTGGGGCGCCCTGTTCTTCGACGCCAACGGCGACGGTCTACCGGACTTGTACGTGGCGAGCTGCGGATACCACCGGGCGCCGGGGTCGCGTCTGCTACAGGACCGTCTCTATATCAATCACGGAGGCGGGCGGTTCGTGCGAGATACCCAGGCGTTGCCGACGATGCTCACGTGCACGGCGAGTGTGGCGGCCGGAGACTTTACCGGCGATGGCCGATTGGATCTGTTCGTGGGCGGGCGGCTCACGCCGCGGAATTACCCGTACCCGACCCGCAGCTATCTCCTGCGCAACGACGGCGGCCATTTCACCGACGTCACCGAAGCGGTCGCGCCGGAGCTCGTTCAGCCGGGAGGGATGATCACGGCCGCGGTCTGGATGGACTTCGACGGCGACGGGCGCATGGATCTCGTCACGGCCGGCGAATGGATGCCGCTCCAGTTCTATCACAATGACGGCAAGCAGCTGCGCAATGTCACGGCCTCGATCGGCCTGCCACCGCTGCGGGGATGGTGGTACAGCCTGGCGGTCGGAGACTTCAACCACGATGGCCACCCCGATCTGGTGGCGGGCAATCTGGGGCTGAACTTCGCCTACGCGACTTCGCCGCACAGCAGGTTCGGGGTGTATGCGGCTGATTTCACGGGCAATCGCAGCACCGACATCGTCCTGACGCAGGAAATCGCCGGCACGGAGTATCCCCTCTTCGGGCGGGCGAAATTGGGACCGACCATCTATCCCGTTGCGCTGCGATTCCCGAGCTACGGGGCGTTTGCGGCGGCTTCGGTCGAGCAGCTGTTCGGCGCCGCACAATTGCGGCGCGCCCTCCACTATCAGACGGATACGTTCGGCAGCGTCTATCTGCAGAACAACGGCGACGGCACCTTCACATCGGTGCCGCTGCCGAGTCTGGCGCAGATCTCGCCCATCCGCGGCATCATCGTCGACGACGTGGACGGCGACGGGAACCTCGACCTCATCGTCGCGGGGAACCTGTACGATACCGAGCCGAACACCTCCCCGGCGGACGCGGGGAACGGCCTGTGGCTGAAGGGGGACGGTCGGGGCCACTTCACTCCGGTCCCCGCGGTAGAGAGCGGCTTCCTCGCGCCCCGCGACGTCACGGGGCTGGCGCTGATCCGAACGCCTGCGGGGAAGGCCGTGCTCGTCGCCAACTACGGCGATTCCCTGCAGGCGTTCGCAATCCGGAAGCGATAGGCGGGTGCGACCCTCCGCACGTTGGCTCGTCACGATCGCGGGGCTCGCGCTGCTCGCCGGCGGGGCCATCGCGGCCGGGCGCCTCGCGCTGCGGGGGCGGACAGCGGCAGTCCGCGCCGACAACGCCGCGGGTGACACCGCGTGCCTCTCCTGTCATGGGGAGAAAGGGAGCTTCGAACAGACCGCCCACCGCCTGACCTCGAGGCCTGCGACGCGCGACGCCATTGCGGGCAGCTTTACGCAGGGGGCGAACGTTCTGCGCACGTCGAATCCGTCCCTGCACTTCCGCATGGACTCGACCGCGACGGGCTTCTTCGAGACCGCGGTGACGGGCCGCGCGCCCGACACCGCCATGCGCTCCGAGCGCATCGACTTCGTGACCGGCTCGCGCAAAGGGCAGTCGTACCTGTATTGGCACGCCGGTGATCAGCTGTACCAACTTCCCGTCTCGTACTGGACCGGTGTGGGGTGGGTGAACAGCCCGGGGTACCCGGACGGAACACCCTACTTCGAGCGACCGATCGCCCCACGTTGCCTGGAATGCCATGCGTCCGGCTTTCAGGCGGTGACCGCCGACCCTGCCGTCATCAATCGCTATCGACGCACCGGCGTGATGCTTGGAATCACGTGCGAAACGTGTCATGGCGCGGGGCGGGACCACGTGGGGCGCGAACGCTCTCTGCTGCACGCGGTGCTACCGCCCGCCATCGTCAACCCGGCACGACTGCCGCGCCCGCGCCAGCTGGATGGATGCGCGCTGTGTCACGCTGGCGTGGCGGCGCCACGCACACCCGCCTTCTCCTATGTACCGGGGCAGCCGCTCGAGCGGCGGGTTGAGTGGTTGGCTCGCAGCGATACGGGCGCGATCGACGTGCACGGCAACCAGGTGGCGCTGCTGGAACGGAGCAGATGCTTCCGTTCCTCGCTGATGACCTGCGCCACCTGCCACGACGTCCACCGGCAACAGCGCGATCTCGTGGAATTCTCAGGGCGCTGCCTCAGCTGCCATGCGGCGCAGAGCTGCGGCCTGTTTCCTCGACACGGACAGAGCTTGGTTGGCCGCTGCGTCGGTTGTCACATGCCGGCGCTGACGTCGAAGACGATCCTGTCGACGTCGCGCGGCCATGACATTCGGGTGCAGGTACGCACCCACTGGATCAAGGTCTACCCGCAGTTCCAGCTGCCATGACAGCGAAAACGCCTGCAGGGAAGGTTTCCTGCAGGCGTTTACGATCAGACGGCCGTGAAGCGCCCCGCTACCAACCCGGGTTTTGCACCAGCATGTCCTGACTCCCGACCTTGCTCAATTCGACCTGGAGCGCCGGGATCGGATACAGGTGATTCCGCGCGGCAAACACTACGCCCGGCAGGTAGGGGATCCGCGTCCCCTCGATCGCGACGTAGTTGGCGAGCGCCGTGTCAGCCGCGCCCCAACGCCGCAAGTCGAAGAAGTGCTGGCCCTCCATCGCTAGCTCGAGCCGCCGTTCGTACCGCACCGCGGTTCGTGCGTAGGCCTGAGTCGGGAACGACGGATACAGCCCGATACGATAGAGCGCCCAGGGCTCCCGCAACGAATCGACCGCCCCGGCCTGGACCATCGGCACGGCCATGCGCTCATCGGCCGCACACGCAGGGTACGTCGCCTTCAATGTGGAATCCGATGCAGCATCCCACCCCTTGCCACAGCCTTGGGCGACCTGCCCCGCCCGCGCTCTGATCTGATTCACGATCGCGAGGGCATTCGCGAGGGACCCATTGGGGGATTCGACCTCCGCCTCGGCGAGCAGCAGCAACAGGTCGGCGTAGCGGAAGATGTGAATGTTCACATCGTTCGTCTGCGTCGTCTGCCAGCCGACGTTGTCTTCGGCGTTGGCGGCATTTTCCTGCACGTTTTTCTTGGGGCTGTAGGGACCGCTGTACGACGCATCCCGGATCCACGACCGATTGTGAAGCCCCCAGTCCTTGTATGGCACGTTATCCCGACCGGCCGTCCAGTCGAGCCGCGGATCCACCGGCGCCATGTTGCCGCCGATAAAGTTCAAGCCCTTCCAAACCTTGTCCGTGTCGGACGGCGGGACCAACGAGTCGGGCTGCCGCGCCGGGTTGTTCCAGGCGGAATTGGTCACCGCCAACGGCAACCCGGCCGAGTCCACCCGGAAGAAGTTTAGCAGATCAAACGACGGCTGGTGGAAGCCGCAGCAGCCGAAGTGGCTGCCCGAGTGCGGGAAATTCAGGCGTTCACCCCAGTTCGAATTCCAGCCGTTCGGCTCGCCGTCCCGGATCGAGGCCTGGAACGCGAGGATCGTTTCCGGACCATTCTGAAGCGCCGTAAAGCCGGTCCCCCTTGTACGCCTTGGCGGTCCAGGATGTCGCGCGGCCGACCTCGCCATTGCGCGGCTTCACGTCCAGCAGCGCCGCGGCCGTGTCGAGATCCCGCACCAGGCTCCCGATCACGTCGACACCGACGTTGCTCTTCTTGTAATCGACGTCGGTTTCGGTGTAATAGGGGATGTTCTCCCACATCCGATACGCCTCGAAGTGATAGTGGGCCCGGAGGAAGATCGCCTCGCCCCGGATGCCGTTCGCCTCCGCGTCGGAGATCTCACCCGGCTTCGAGGAGCGGACCTTCTCCAACAAGCGCAACGTGTTGTTGGCGCGCGATATACCGTCGTAGACCTGACTCCACTTCTGGTTCAGGTAGTCCTGCACGTCACCCGCGGACCAGAGGTAGATCTCGATCTCGTTCACGGGTTCCTGGTCGCCCAGGCGCCGCTCGCGGTCGACAGGGCATCTTCATTCAGAACCCCCTGGGGCGTGGTGTTCAAGAAATCCTTGCAGGCGTACGTGACGCCGATCGCCAGTGCCACGATCGCCATCCCGATAAACAGTCTGTTCGACTTTCGCGTGTTCATCGTCTTCCCGTCCTTCAGAGTTTAAAGACGAGTCGCTAAAACGTGGCCGAGATTACGATCGTGATGATACGGTTGCTGGGATAGACGCCCTGGTCGATCCCGTGGTACTGGTCGCGCGCGTCGCCGACCGCGTTGGAAACGTCCGGCACCGGCAGGGACGGATCGAGCCCCGAGTACCCCGTAATGGTAAACAGATTCTCCGCCTGCAGGTAGACGCGGGCAGCCGGGATCCAGCGAACCAGGGCGGGCGGCACGTTATACCCGATCTGGATATTGCGCAGCCGCAGGTACGACCCGCTCTCGACCCAGTAACTCGAGAACTGCCGGCTGAAGGCATCCTGAGAGTCCAATCTGGGATACTTGGCGCCCGGGTTCGTCACCTTCCCGGGGCAGATGGCGGCGACGTCGTTGCACACCCCGTCCAGCACCACGGAATTAGCCAGCCGATCGCTGACAACGTTGGTATCGAAGTACCGGAACACGTACCAGTACTTCTCCTCGTTGAAGATCTTGTTGCCGACCGTCCCGAACAGCGTGGCGCTCACGTCCCAGTTGCCGTGGCGCAGCGAGAGATCCAAGCCGGCGGTGAAGTCCGGGTGGGGGCTGCCGATGATCGCCCGGTCGGCGGACGTGATGTGGCCGTCCCCGTTCAGATCCACGTACTTGATCCGGCCCGGACGGGCGCCGTCCGCCCAGTAGGGAGCGGCATCCGCCGAGTCTTTGTAGTACCCATTCGCGACCAGGCCAAAGAAGGCGCCGATCGGCGCTCCCACCGAGTCGATCACGGGGTTCTGATCCCGGATGATGTTTGCCGGGAAGAAGAACGTCGACGTGCCGTCGATCTGGACGATCTTGTTGTTGTAGTGGGCGCCGTTGAACGTCGCGGTCCAGAGCGTGGACCCGCCGATGGTGCCCTTGTACCCGATGGCGAACTCGACGCCCCGGTTCCGCATCTTCCCGATGTTCACGATCGGCGGAGCGGCGCTCCCGGCCGTGGCCGGGGTGCGGGGATCGAACAGCAGGTTGTTCGAGTTGCGCTGATACACGTCCACGCTGAACGACCCCCTGCTCTGGTTGAACTCGAGGTCCAGGCCGGCGTTCGCCGAGCGGTTTTCTTCCCACTTGAGTTCCGTATTGCCGAGCGCGGTGAACTTGATTCCCGGCGTGATCGTCGTTTTCGATCCCCCGCCGATGTCGTAGAAGGTGTCGCCGCGGTCGCCGCCCAGCTGGCTGACGATGCGGTCCGACGGGATCTGCTGGTTGCCGGTGACCCCATAGCCGAACCGGAGCATCGCGTTGTTGAAGAACCCGCCGCTCGGGAAGAACGGCTCGTTGGACAAGCGCCATCCCACCGCGACCGCCGGGAACGTGCCCCACCGGTGTGTCGGCCCGAGCCTCGACGAGCCGTCGCGCCGCACGGTCAGGCTGAGAAAGTAGCGTTCGGCGTAGTTGTAATCGGCCTTGCCGAAGAAGGACAGCAGGGCCGAGACCGTACCGAAGCTGTTGATGTTCTTGGTGGTCGGGTCACACAGGGCATCCTGGATGAAGCGCGAGTCTACGCTCTCGTTGAGGAGGTTCGCACAGTTGCCGGCTTCGAACCGATTGGTGTTCTTGTTCGCTTCCTGCCCCAACAGCACGGTCATGTTGTGCTGGCCCACCGCCCGCGCATAGTTCAGCGTGTTGCTCCAGGTCCAGTCCGTGAACAGGTTGTAGTTCTCGTTGATGCCGTCGACGGAGGTCACCTCCGAGTTCTCGGGCGTGATGGGCGAGAAACCATGATATGAGCCTTGACCCAGGTCGAACCCGAACCGCGTCTTGAGCGAGATGCCGTGGCCGGCGTCGAAACCGGCGAACGTGTTCCCGAAGATGCGGTCGTTGGTGACGATGTTGTCCTTCCCGGCGAAGGCGATCTTGAGCGGATTGGTCAGGTTGGAAAGGCCGGCGGCCTTGCCGGAAGCGAAATTCCCCTTGATGTCGTAGATCGGCACGACCGGCTGCTGCATGATGTTCTTGCCGATGATGTTGTTCTCGCCCAGGCTGTCGGTCGTGATCCCACCGTAGTGTCGCTCGCGCGACA
>QHTP01000324.1 GCA_003220855.1 Gemmatimonadota bacterium | reverse complement strand
GCCGCGGACGGCGGCATGTTCGTGCTGTTCACGAGCCACGGGGCCTTGCGACGCACGGCGGACGCGGTGCGCGGCGAGCTGGGGGGCCGGTGGCCCCTGCTGGTGCAGGGCGAGGGGCAGCGGGACCAACTGCTGCGGCGCTTCCGCGAAGCGGGCTCGGCGATCCTGCTCGGCACCGATTCATTCTGGGAAGGCGTGGACGTGCCCGGGCGGGCACTGCGCGTGCTCGTGCTCGCCAAACTCCCCTTCAAGGTGCCCACGGAGCCGCTCACCGCCGCCCGACTCGAGCGCATCGAGGCCGGGGGCCTGAACGGCTTCGCCCATTACCTGGTGCCCAACGCCGCCCTCAAGCTCAAGCAGGGGTTCGGGCGCCTGATCCGCACCCGCTCCGACCTGGGGGCCGTGCTCCTGCTCGACCGGCGCGTGGTCACAAAGCGTTACGGGGCGATGATCCTCGAGGGATTGCCCCGGGCCACGCGGGTCGTCGGGGACTGGGCGGACGTGCGGGGTGCCTGCGAGGAGTTCTTTGCCCGGCACGGGATAGGGGAAGAAAAGGCGGTAGAGGGCGGTAGAGGACGGTAGCGGGGGTCGAGAGGGCGGTAACGGGCGGCGAACGCAGAGCGTAGATTCCGGTAGAGGAGGACGGAGTGACCAAGCTCAGCAAGCGGTTGGCCGCGCTGCCCAGCTATCCGATGGCGGAGATCCCCGCCACCAAGCGCCGGTTGCTCGAGCAGGGCGTGGATGTGATCGACCTCGGCGCCGGCGACGCCGATTTCGCCCCGCCCGCCGTCGCGGTGGAGACGCTGGCGCGCGCGGTGCGCGACCCCGCCATGAGCCGCTACCCGTTCCAGCTCGGCCTGCCGGTGTTCCGTGAGGCCGCCGCCGCCTACCTAAAGCGCCGCTTCGGCGCGCGCTTCGATCCGTTCAGCGAGCTGCATCCGCTCATCGGCTCGAAAGAAGGCATCGCCCACCTCGCCGTGGCGCTACTCGACGCGGGCGACGTCGCGATCGTGCCCGAGCCCGGGTACGCCGTGTACGAAGGGGGGACGGTGCTCGCGGGCGGGGAGCCGTACCGCTATCCGCTCATTCCCGAGGCGGGGTTCCTGCTGGAGCTGTCGGACCTGCCCTCCGACGTGGTGCGCCGCACGAAGCTCGTCTACCTCAACTATCCCAACAACCCGACCGCCGCCGTCGCGCCGCGCGACTACCTCGCCCGTACGGTCGAGTTTTGCCGCCGCCATGGAATCGTGATCGCGTACGACAATCCCTACTGCGAGATCACGTTCGACGGCTACGTGGCGCCGAGCATCTTCGAGGTCCCGGGTGCGCGCGAGGTCGCCGTCGAGTTCCATTCGCTGTCGAAGACGTTCTGCATGACGGGGTGGCGCCTCGGGTGGGCGGTGGCGCGTCCCGAGCTCATCGCCGCGCTGGCGCGTGTCAAGAACTACGTGGACACGGGCGCGTTCCTCGCGGTGCAGGCGGCGGGCGCGGCGGTGCTGCCTCAGGCGGAGGAGTTAGCGCGGGGATACGTGGCGCGGTTTCAGGAGCGGCGCGACGCGCTGCTCCCGGTGCTGCGCGCGCAGGGGTTCGAGCCCGAAACGCCGGGAGCCACGATGTACGTGTGGGTGCCGCTGCCCGAGGGGGTGGCGTCGGCGGCGTTCGCGCGCCGGGCGCTCGAAGATGCCGGCGTGGTGACGCTGGCAGGGAGTGGCTTCGGAGCGGGGGGCGAGGGCTTTTTCCGTCTGGCGCTCACGGTCGACACCCCGCGGCTGGTCGAAGCGGCGGAGCGGCTGGGAAAGGTGCTCGCCACTGTTTGACCCTCGCGCGGTTCCGTCCCGCCTGCGGCGGTTCACGTGGATCGGCAGCGCCGCGATCCACGTGGCGCTCGTCATCTGGCTGGTGACGGCGTCGTGGCGCATCGATGGGCGGCAGGGCCTGATCACGATTATTCCGCCCGACATGCCGCAGGCGCACGAGTTGCCGCCGTTCGGGGGCACGCGCCGCGGCGTGGGGCCGAGCGGTGGACTGGGCCGGCCGCTGCCGGATGCCAGGATTCCGGACACCGTGCCGCCCGAACCCGCGCCGGTGGGCAAGCGCGACAGCACGCTGGCCGCGAACCCCACCAGCGTGGGGCCGCACATCGTCACGCCGCCCCAGGTCGGTGACGGCCGCCTCTGGGTGACGCCGCGCCCGGCGCTGCCGGGGGAGGTGGCGGGCGCGCTGTACGAGACGCACGAGCAGCGCGACACGGGCGTGGTGCGCCGGCTGCACGCCATGATGGATTCCCTCAACGTGATCATCGATCAGGAGCAGCGTGCCCGCCGGACGCCCACGTGGACGACGGACGTGGCGGGCAAGGTGTTCGGGATCGACTCGCAGTTCATCCACATCGCCGGGATCAAGATTCCCACGGCGGCCCTGGCGCTCCTGCCGATCTCGCTGCCGCAGGGCAACTACGGCGAGCAGATGCGCGCACGTCAGCTCGACGAGATGCGGGCCGACCTGCTGCAGTGGCGTCGTGTCACGCCGTTAGGTCGCTCGGGCCGCGGCTTCGATCCGCTTCAGCGCCGCCTCTTTCCCCACGACATAGAGCAGCTCGTTCACCGGCTCGGACACCGTGCCACCGGTGAGCGCGATCCGGATCGGTTGAAACACCTTCCCGGCGGCGACGCCGCGCTCCTCGGCCAGGCGGCGCAGCCGTTGCTCGAGAGTCCCCGGCGTCCAATCGGTGTCGCGCAGCGCGGCGAGGCTCGCCTCGAGCGCCGATTTGTAGCCGGCTGGGTCTTGCGCGATCTCCTGTTTCGCCTTCTCGTCGAACGCCACGTGCTGCGGGTCGAGCCGCACGGCCACCTGCTTCGCGACGTCGAGCGTGGTACGGGAGCGGGTCTTCACGGCCGCGATCGCTCGGAGGACGGCGTCTTTGTTGCCGTCGAGCTTGAGCCGCTCGAGCTCCGGCGCGACGAGCGGGTACAAGTCTTCGGCCGAGCCGGCCGAGAGATACTGCCCGTTCATCCACTCGAGCTTGGTCATGTCGAAGATGGCGGGTTTCTTCTGGATGCCCTCGAACGAGAAGAGGGCGATCATCTCGTCGAGCGTCATGATCTCGCGGTCGCCGCCGGGGCTCCAGCCGAGCAGCGCCAGGAAGTTGCGCATGGCGGCGGGGAGAATGCCCATGTGCTGGTAATCGCCCACGGCCGTGGCGCCGTGGCGCTTGGAGAGCTTCTTGCCGTCGGGCCCGTGGATCATGGGCACGTGGCCGAACACGGGAAGCGCGGCGCCGAGCGCGCGGTACAGGGCGATCTGCTTGGGCGTGTTCGAGATGTGGTCGTCGCCGCGCAGCACGTGGGTGATGCGCATGTCCACGTCGTCCACCACGACCGCGAAATTGTAGATCGGGGTGCGGTCCGAGCGCAGGATCACGAAGTCCTTGATGTCCTCGCCCTGGAACGAGATGCGGCCGTGTACCGCGTCGTCCCAGGCGATCTCGCCGGGCGGGAGGCGAAACCGGATCGCGCCCTCTTCCATGTAGGCTTTGCCCTCGGCGAGGAGCTTGTCCGCCATCCCCTGATGCCGTTTAACGCGGGCACCCTGAAACACGGGCTCCTCGTCCCAGTCGAGCCCCAGCCAGGTGAGACCGTCGAGGATGACGCGCGTGTGCTCG
>QHTP01000321.1 GCA_003220855.1 Gemmatimonadota bacterium | reverse complement strand
GCGCCAGGGCATTACGGCTCGAGCACCATGAGGGCGAACGTGCCCGGGACGATCGGGGGACGCGGCCGCGGCTGACCGGCGGCGGCTGCAGGGGTGGGCCCGAACTCCGCGGTCACGAGATAGACGCGGTGGCTGCGCTCGTCCAGCGCCATGGTGCGCGCCCCCCGCCGCGTCGGGACGTTCGCGACCACGTGGAACGCGTCTGGCCCATCCTCGTGCACGACCGTCAACGTGCCGTCGCCGTTGGACGCGAACGCGAGCCCGGTGCCGGGATCGAACGCGGCGGCGTCCACGCCCCCGCCGATCGGCAGCGTCGTGATCAGCTTGCCCGCCGTCGCATCCGAAATCGCCATCACTTTGTTGCGACAGACGCTGAACAGCCGGTGGTGCGCCCGATCGATCGCCAGGCCGCTGGGCGACTCGCACGGCGCGAGCGACCAGCGGCGCGTGACCCGCAGCGCCGCCGCGTCGAGCTGCGCCACGGCCCCGGCGTCCTCGAGGTTCACGTACAGCGAGCCGTCCCCCGCCGACACCCCGAATTCGGGACCCGTCCCGAGATCGATCGTGCCGACGCGCGCTCCGGAAGCGGGGTCGAGCACGCTCGCGGAGTGGGCATCGCCGTTGAACGTGAAGACGTGCTGCGAGGCAAGGTCGAATAGGATCGCGTCGTCGTCGGGCGCCACGGTCGTATGGCCCAGCACCTTGAGCGTCTTCAGGTCGAACATCGTCACCGCGCTGTCACGGCCGGACGTCGCGAAGCCGCGGCCGGCTTGGTACGCGAAGGCGATGCCGTGGGCGCGATCGAGCCCGGGGATCTCCGCGAGCAGGCGGCCGCTCTCCTGGTCCACCACCATGACGCGGTTCTGGCGGGCGATGAACAGCCGATGGCCCGCGGTGTCGAGCGCCACGTAGTCCCAGCCGCCGTCGCCCCCGAGCTTGATAGTCTTAGCGACGTGGTAGGACTGCGCGCCGGCTGGTGGCGTGGCGAGCACCAGGAGCAGAGCACCGCACGGCAAGAAGCGCGAGACTCGGTTCACGGATCGGTCCCTTCGCGGTTCGGGTGGCTCAGCACTTGACGCGCGACGCGCTGCGCCGCGATGCTCGCGCCGTAAAATGCGATCGGCACGGCCACGTCTTCAGGATTGGTCGAGCCGTGCTCGGCATCGAGCCCCCCGGCGGACCAAACGTACCCCGGGGCCGTGACTCCGCACAGGAGCCAGCCGTAGTCCGGCGGGATCATGTGGCGCCACAGCTCGGCGTTCCAATCCGAAGGCGGAGCGAGCGCCAGCGTGCGAGGCGTGAAAACGCGGGCGACCCCAGGGAGCGACGCCGCGGCGCGAAGCGCCGCGCCGAGACGGCGCCCAACGGCGCGCGCGGCTTGCGCCAGCAGCCGGCCCGCCACCCGCAGGAACGGTCGCAGGTCGTCGCGCGCGAACCACGCCGCT
This sequence comes from Gemmatimonadota bacterium, assembly GCA_003220855.1. Lineage (GTDB taxonomy): Bacteria > Gemmatimonadota > Gemmatimonadetes > Gemmatimonadales > GWC2-71-9 > AG41. The sequence continues at coordinate 2,454 of QHTP01000321.1, read as the reverse complement.
TCTTCGACGCCCGCGAACGAGGCCAGCCAGCGCCGCGGCGTGAGCGTGCCGGCGCGGATTTGGGCCAGGCTCGATTCCAGGTCCCGGTCCTCCACCAGCCACTTGCGCCCCTCGCGCACCCGCGTGGGCCAGACCGGCTGCCGCGTGAGATCGCAGTACAGCACGCGCACCACGTCCAGCCCCTGCGCGTCCAGGAACAACCGGAACGTGGCGCCGACACGGGGGTTGGGGTCGAGCAGCTTGTAGAGACCGTCGCGCGCGTCGTAGCGATATCCCACGTCGAGCACGCCCTGATAGCCCAGGGCCCACATGAAGTCGCTGGTGAGGCGCTCGACGTGGTCGTTGCGCTCGCACACCCCCAAACTGGTCGCGCCCCCGTACCCCGGGTGCTGGCGCAGCTTGCGGCCCGTGAAGGCGGCCACGCACTCCGACCATTCATTGAACACCCCGTTGAACATCCACACCGCGTCGTCGCCGCCCGGGATGTGCTCCTGCAGCATCAGGTTGGGCGCGGCGCGGTCCTCCCACTCGAGGTAGCGCGAGAGGAGCGCGTCGGGCGTCGCCACGATCGCCAACCGCCGGCCGGTGCGGCGCTCGAAGCGCGTCGGGTCGATGGGCTTCAAGACCATCGGGAAGCGGGCGTCCGCCAGGAAGCGCTCCACGTCGTCGCGCGAGCGGGGGAACACGGTCAGGGGAGTGGGCACGCCGAATTCATTGGCGAGCCGGAACACCTCACGCTTGTCGGTGAGTCGGCGGACCAGCGCGCGGGGCGGCCGCGGGAACAGGAACCGCGGCGCGAGCTCGTCCGAGTGCTCGGCGACGAGCACGGCCGTCGCGTCCGTGGTGGGGAGCAGCAGCGCGGGTCCCAGGCGGCGCCCCAGATCGTCGAGGAAGCCCAGCGAATCGCTCACGCTCGCCCCCGCGCAGTCCCACGCGTGGGCGCTCTCGACGTAGCGCGACGCGAGGCCTGCCGCGGCGGGGTCCGGATCCACCGCGTGCACGCGCACGCCCAAGCGACCCAGGCTGCGCGCGACGCCCAAGCCTCCGTGGCCGAACCCCAGCACCACGACCGGGAGCGAGGGGTTGATCCGCAGGTGACTCATGCCGGCAGCGCGACGCCCGCCGGGACGGTGATCACTTCGCCGTCGTGCAGCTGGAACACATCGGGCAGGTCCTCCTGGTGCGCCAGGATGAAATCCAGGTCGGCGACCTGGCCGGTCGCGCGCAGGTAGCGGACGCTGTCGCTCACGAGCCAGGCGTCGGGGGAGGCGGCGCGCCAGCGGTGCACCAGGGCGGCGGTCGCGTCGTCCTCGGGTGCGTACCCAGCGTCCAGCAGCTCGCCCGCGACCAGGGCGCAGCACACGCGATCTTCTTCGCGGAACGCCCCGCGGCTGGCGGCGGCGACGATCGCGACTCGGCGCTCTCGCCCGGCGAGCCACAGGCCGAGGTAGCGGGCGTTGCGCAGCGACCCGAGGTACACCGTGCCGGAGAGCGCGGCGGCGTGGATCAGCGGCGTGCCGGACGACGACACCAGTACCAGCGGTCGCTCCACGTCGGTACGGTCGGCGATCGCGGCCGGGCTGTTGTTCAGCTCGAACCCCGCCGGTATGGCGCCGGCGATCTCGCCGGCCAGGAGCGGCCGGTCGAGCCGGGCGGCGCGGCGGAGCGCGGCCGCGACGCTGGGCGCCGTGAAGCAGCGGCGTCCCTGCGCCACCGCGGTCACGGCCGTGGTCGTGGCGCGCACCACGTCCACCACGACGATCACGTCCCCGGCCACGAGCACGCCTCCGGCCGGGTCGCGGAAGCACCCGATCACCACGCTGCCGGCGCTCATCCGGCGGCGGGGAGCTGGAGGCGGGGCTTCGCGAACGCGTCGGCATGGAGGCCGCGGCGGTAGATCTCGACCCGCAACAGCTCCTCGAGCCGCACGTTGCAGAGCTGCACCGCGTGCCCGAAGTGATCGAGCAGCGCGAACTGACTCGGCTTGGTGGGCGCCTCGAACGCGACCGCGTCGATCCCGAACGCCTCGACGAACCGCTCGGCGAACGCCACACTCAACCTGCCGCTCGCGTCGAACAGGCCGATGCCGGCCGCGCTCTCGCGCGCCTCGACCACGAGCTGGGCGGCCCCCGCCTCGAGCCAGCGCCGGCCCTGGTCGATCAGCGCGTCCACCGTGTCGTGTCCGAAGGTCCCGCCGGCCTTTTTCCCGAGCTCGAATTGGACCGAGAGCCCGTGGCCACGCGCCAGCGTGACGATGGCGCGCGGGTCGAGCACCACGTCGGTGAACCCCGCCCCGCACTCCACCCGGTCGACGCCCAGCGCCGCGCACAGCTCGAAGTAGGCAGGCAGCTGGCCGCGCGCGGCGGCGATCTCGAACGGCCCGCCTCCCGTGACGGTCGGCACGCCCTGGCGACGCGCCGCCGCCAGCTTGCGCCGCACGGCGGCTTCGTCGGC
>QHTP01000320.1 GCA_003220855.1 Gemmatimonadota bacterium | reverse complement strand
CCGTCGAACGACACGACGGCGGGATCGAATGTGATCTGCACGACCTCGGCATGGCCGGTGGTGCCGGTGCACACGTTCTCGTACGATGGGTTGGGCACGTGGCCCCCCGCGTAGCCGGACTGCACCTGCTCGACGCCCTTCAGCTGCTGGAACGCGGCTTCGAGGCACCAGAAGCACCCGCCGGCGAGGGTCGCGACTTCGCGCTGTGGCATCGGGTCTTCTCCTGGTGGGGTTACCTGAAAGCTAGCGGCGTCAGACACGCAGCTTCCGGGCCGCCAGCGCGGTGCCGGCCACGCGCGAGCGGATCTTGGCGAATGCCGTGTCCCGATCCGTAGACGTGTCGTCCGAGAAGGGCGCGAAACCGCAATCGTCGGTCGTCCCCAGCCGGTCGAGCGGGAGGTACTCCGCCGCCTCCAGCACGCGGTCCCGGACCTGCTCGGGCGTCTCAACCTCCGGATCGATCGGATCGGTCACCCCGATGAACATCCGTTGCCCGGGTTTGGCGTGCTGCTTCACCAGGCGCAGCGCCCTGCCGCGGTCCGGCTCACTCGCGCACTGGATGTAGAAGTTCGTCGCCTCGAGCTCGAACAGGGTCGGCAAGAGCTCCGCGTAGTCCACGTCGGCGCTGTGCGTCGAGTCCTGGTCCCCGCCGGGACAGGTGTGGACCCCGATCCTGCGGCGCTCGTCCGCGGTGAAACGCTTCAGCACCCGGTTGTTGAGGTCCACAAACTCCTTGAGCAGCCCCTTCGTGGGGTCGAGCTTGACCGCGAGCCGGCCCTCGGTGAAGTCGATCTGGACGACATGGGCGCCCGCCGCCAGGCAGCGCCGGATGTCGGTCTCCGCCTCGCGCACGAGATCCTGGAGGAACGCGTCGCGCGGGTATCCCCGGATCCCGTCCTCGGGATACAGCAGGCTCAGGGCCGAGGCCGCGATCACCGCCTGTTTGACGGGCACGTGGGCGTGCGCCCGCGCGGCCACGAGATACGCATCGGCGTAGGTCTGATAGCGGAATGGTCCCGCGGTCAGGCGGGGGAGCCGCCGCGTGTGTCCGTCGGCGAACGGGATGGTGACGCCATCCGGCGCGAGGCTCGCGAGCCCGTGAATCGGGTAGGTGGCGAAGCTGGGCTTCGTCTGCTCCCCGTCGCTGATCACCGGAGACTCGGTCGCCTCGAAGCGCCGGATCGTGTCGCGGGTCGCGGCGTCCTGGAGCCGAGCGAGCTGGTCGCGCGAGATTCGGCCGGCGGCGAACTGCTGCATCCCCGCGATCAGCTCGGGGGGCCGGGGAATGCTGCCGACGGGTTCGGTGGGAATGGGCATGGAGCAAGGCTATCCGCGGCGGGGACGATGTCAATGACGCTAGCCCCAGTCCTTGGAGTCGGGGGCGAAGCGACGAAACGTCCGCAGGAAGGCGTACGGTGAGTCGGGATGCGAGATGCGAGATGCGGGATGGGTGGGGTCGGGACGCATCTCGTTTCCCGCATCCCGCATCCCGTGAAGTCTGAGCCCCCGCGCCTCCTCCGCCAGCACGTTCACCGTCCCGTCGTCCTTGGCGAGCTTGCCCCGCACCCACAAGAGTGGCTCGCCGCGGATGGCCGGCCGATAACGCTCGTACACGTCGGGCCTCACGATCACGTTCACCATCCCCGCCTCGTCCTCGAGCAGCACGAAGATGAAGCCCTTGGCCGTCTCGGGCCGCTGGCGCGCCACCACCAGGCCCGCGACTTCGACCGTCGTCGCGGTCTCGCGGCGGGAGAGCGCGTCGCTCTGCACCACGCCCGGCGGCAGCGCGTCCTTGAGCAGCGACAGCGGATGTCCGCTCGGCGCGAATCCCAGGACCGCGTATTCGGCGAGCAGCCGCTCGTCCGCCGCGAGACCGCCGAACCGGAGCCCCTCGTGGGGATGGTTGAGCGCCAGCTCGAGCTGCCGCCGCGCGCGGGCGTCCGAGTTGCGTGCCGTCTCGGGCGGCAGCCACAGTCCCACCTGCCACAACAGCTCGCGCCGGGTGAGCCCGAAGCCGTCGCAGCCCCCCACCCACACGAGGTGCTCGATCGCGGTGCGCTTGAGTTGAGGCGGCGCCCGACGTGCCAGGTCGCCGATGCTCGTGAAAAGCCCGCGTCGCTCCCGCTCGCGCACGAGCTCGGTCGCCGTCTCTTCGCTCCAGTCACGAACAAACCCGAGCCCCACTCGCACGGCATATCGTCCCCCCTCTCCCGAAGGGAGAGGGGGACAGGGGGTGAGGACGGTGCACCACACATCACTCGCATTCACATCCGGCAGCAGAATCTCGACGTCGTTTCGTTTCGCGTCACGTCCCAACGCGTCGAGTGAGTAGAACCCCATCGGCTGATTGTTGAAGAGCGCGCAGTAATACTCGGACGTGTGATAATGCCTGAGCCACGCCGACTGGTAGGCGAGCAGCCCGAACGCCGCGGCGTGCGATTTGGGGAACCCGAACTCGGAGAACGCGATCACCTGCGTGAACACCCGCTCGGCGGTCGCCTCCGGAACGCCGCGCCTCGCCGCACCGTCCCGGAACTCCTCCCAGAACTCCGCCATCAGCTCTCTGCTCCGGCGCCGGCTCATCGCGCGCCGTAAGGCCTCCGCCTGGCCCGCCGTGAATCCCGCGAGCGCCTGGCACACCTGCAGCACCTGGTCCTGGTAGAGGATCACGCCGAGCGTTTCCGCGAGCGCCTCCCGGAGCAGCGGATGGTCGAGGGGCGGCTCGTATGCCCGGCC